>JAYSYV010001149.1:0-11183 GCA_043727245.1 Chloroflexota bacterium
CCATAAACTCCAGTTCCAATTCATTAGAAGCAGTCCAATCCTGAGCAGTTCAGCTTTCAACCGCGAAAACTGATACTTTAGAGATTAAAAGGATAACCAAAAAGCGAAAGTAGAACCTTTTTCCCGGTTCGGATAAGCCTAAATTTCCCCACCGTGGGCTGTTATCAATGAGCGAGCAATCGCCAGGCCCAGGCCCAGACCGGGCGTGTTAGAATAGCCACTCGTGCTTAAATGTATCCGGTAGTATTTTGTAAAAATCCGGTCCAGGTCTGCTTCCGGTATTCCCACTCCCTGGTCAACTACCTCGACCAATACGCCAAGCTGGGTCGGAGCCGAGTCCGCCTGAAAAAGCCGCTTACTTCGGCAAACCCGAAGGTTAATCGGCGCAGTTGGTTCCGAATACTTGGCGGCATTTTCCAGCAAATTTGTCAGGATTTGCTCAATTTGGATAAAGTCCAGCCCTACCAGGGGCAAATTATCTTCAAATTCGGTTACTACGGGGTGTTGGGCCAGTACAGGCAAGCGGCCAAGCCGGTCTAGCGTAGTATTAACTATTTCGGGTAGAAAATAAAGCCCTTTTTCAGTCTTGAGTTGTCCGGCCTCAATCCGGTTCTGGTCCAACATTTGGCCGATAAGTTTTTCCAACCGGTCTACTTCCTGGTCAATCAGGCCAACATATTCCTGTTGCTCCTCCGGCGAAAGGTCAATAACATTATCTTTGAGCCCGGAAAGAGCATTCTTAATCGAGTTAAGCGGTGTCCTTAATTCATGAGAAACCGCCGACAACAGCGAAGATGATAGGTCGGCGCTTTCTTTCAAGCGGCGATGTTTGAGGGTTTGTTCGGTCAGCCGGGCATTATTCAGGGCCAGGACAACCTGATACCTGACCACCAGAAGCCGCCGCTGCCAGGCATGGTCCAGGATTTCCGAGGTCCCTGGAATACCTTTAGCTAAAGGCCGGACCAGCCCCAAAATCCCCAATAATTCGTCTTTCCAGGTCAGAGGCAGGTAAGCGGTATGATAGCCGTTAGCCAGACAGTAATAACCGGGGTGGCGGGTTTGAAAAGCCTGTCGGGCTAATTCCGTGGAAAACGTCTCCGTTGGAAGTTGCCCTGGATAGTGGCAAAAAAGTTTGAGAATGCTGGAAGCCGGGTTGCTGTCCGAGGGCAGGTAGAGAGCTACTGCCGAAGCCTGGGCGGCCTCCGCTACCGGTTGCAGATTTTGTAAAATATCGGCTTCAATAAAAGTAAGGAGTTTAACTTCTGCTTCTTCAAGCTGAAGGTTATAGTATTCGGTGAGGGCGGCGTGGTGTTGTAACCGGGCTTCGATAGCCCCTAACAAATCGACTCTGGCAAAAGGTTTTACCAGATAATCGTCGTCCCCCAACTGCATTCCCAGGCGCAAATCGCTTTTTCGACCTTTGCCGTTAGGAATATAAAAGGAATAGTAGATGTAGCAGGCTTTTTCTGCAAGGCCGCCAGCACACCATAACCATCCAATTGCGGCATCATTACATCGCACACAATAAGGTCGGGTTGACATTCAGTTGCCAGTTGGACACCCTTGAGGCCGTCTTCTGCGCTGAGTAAGGTATAACCTTCCGCTTCCAACATATCAACGGTTGTTTCTCTGACAAACCGGTCATCTTCAATTACCTAGATTTTCTTCATTATCAGGTTGTTCCCATTCATTCCAAAGATTTTGAAATTTGATTTCAGCTTATCAGTTCATTAAACCATTTACAAGTATCCAAAAGTCATAGACTTTCACCTGTTAGCCCTGGCCTAAAGGTTGCTAATATTCCTCTTGACATTTATTTCACTCAGTGATATAGTACGTTCATCTAAGCAATTAGATATTTTTCATTAACTAATCGAAAGTGTAGCGGACCGCGAAATGAAGCAGAAACCCATCATTGTTTATAACTGGAAAGATTACACCATAGCGAACCCGGCAGGCTATTACGATTTAGTTACGCCGGATACAGGAGAAGTGCCGGTGCGGCTTTTCTTCACTCCGGCCCTGCTCGAAGAAGCCGATGACGGCCTTTACCAGCAAATCGTGAACGCTACCCGTTTTCCAGCCGTAAAATTGATCGCTATCACCCCTGACGCGCACTTTGGCTACGGTGTACCAGTCGGCAGCGTTATTATTACCGAGGGAACCGTGGCAATGGGCCCGGTGGGGTACGATATAGGTTGCGGAATGATGAGCGCCCGTTCCGAGGTGTTGGTCGAGAAAGCCACCCCTAAACGGCGGCTGGCTTTCAACCAGGCCGTGACCGAACGAGTGGCTATGGGGGCTGGTCATTCGAGCAAAAACAAAGCCAGCCGGGTTTCCGAGGGCGAGTTTGAAAAACTGGTCCGGGGCGGAGCAGATTACTATATCAGCAAGTATGGCGCTCGGATAGACCGCAGCCGGGCCGAACGAAACCGTATTCCGGTGGATGATAGTTGGAAGATTCCCTGGGGTGGCAAAGGCCGTCCCGAACGAGGGTTGAGCCAGTTAGGTTCGCTGGGCGGAGGCAATCACTTTATCGAGTTGCAGCGCTGCGAGGAAACCCAGACCCTTTTCGTGCAAGTCCACACGGGCAGTCGAGGCTTCGGACATGGCCTGGCGACAAACTATTTTGAAATGTTTCGCCAGGAAAATCCCGGTTCTACCACCCATATAGACCTGGGTTATTTCACGCCCGACTCGTCCCACCACCGCAGCTATCTGAACGCTGTCGCCGCCGGAGGTAACTTTGCGATTATCAACAGGCTAATCTTGTTTGAACAAATAGCCGAGGCTTTCGAGGAAATATTCGGGGCTGAATTGGAGCTAATCTACGAAATCAGCCACAACCTGGTCCAACAAGAATGGCAGCCCGACTTCGGGAATGTCTGGGTCCACCGTAAGGGCGCTACCAGAGCATTCCCGGCGGGACATCCCGGTTTGAACAAAACTATCTGGGAAGATACCGGCCACCCGGTCCTCATTCCAGGTAGCAACCGGGACTACAGCTATATTTTGCGACCGCTGGAAGGAGCCGTTAAAAGCGGTTACTCGGTCAACCACGGAGCGGGCCGCAAATTATCCAGGAGTGAAGCCAAGCGCCGGTTGGTCCAGGAGAAAGTCAACCAGACCTACAAGGAAGCCGGGATTGTCGTTAATACTAACGGCAACGTGCCGCTGGACGAATCCGATGCCTGTTACAAATCTTCGGAAGAAGTGGTAAACGCGGTAGTTGGAGCCGGTTTGGCCGAAATCCAATACCGTCTGTGGCCGCTGGCTTCGCTCAAAGGGGTGGATTAAGCAAAAATAAAAAGAACCCTGGGGATATGACTCCTCCTGGGTTCTTTTTATTTGAATTTAATCGGCCAGTTTCTTTACATCCAATGAGATTCCAGGCCGGATTTCCTTCTCAAAGCGGGTAAAACTCAATACGAGCTGCATACCGGCCCCGATATATAGGCGGGTCGCGCCGGTCAGGCTCTGGCCGTCTACCATTAACCGCACCACAGGTCGGCCCCGTTCGTAAAGTTTCTGGAAAGAATGGTGCAAGAGGGCCAACCCTAACCCGGTGCGGCGGTAAGCTCGCTTTACGCCCAGGTTGTTAATCCAACCAAAATTTTCATCAATCGAACAGCACGAATACCCGGCAACAGCCCCAGTCGAGGCATCAATTGCCAGGAACCAGAGCGAAGGGTCAAAGTTTTTCGAGGTAAACCGGCGCTGAGCATATTCCTCAAACGAAATTGGAATGTGGCCCCAATGATCGCCAAAAGTTGCTTCGTAAGCTTCGTAGGTGGCCCGGTCGTCCTGGCCTGGTATCAGCGTCCTGACCGTTATGCCCTGCGGCCATACGACATCAGCAGGCGGCTCGGCCAGCTTAATCTCCATTTGCCAGAATTCTCGAACCTGGCGGTAGCCCCGGCCTTCCAGCAAGCGGCGGTTCACCTGATTTTTCGAGCTGGTCCAGTTTGAAAATGAAATCTGCCAGGTTGGGTCAAACTGGTTTATTTCCTGGCTCATGCGTTTTTCCAGGAGGTCCAACAGGAAAGAGCTAATCCCCTGGTCATAGTAATCGGGGCCGGTATAAAGTACCATAGTAATGGTCGGCCTGGTTAGTTCGCGGACGAAACCATACCCGGCAATGTGTCCGTCCGAATTCAGCACCATAACCGTATCGGTGACAAGGTTAAAGTCGGGCTGCTGCCATTTTTCCTCTACATCAGCCAGATAAATATCGGGTTGGCCGTCCTGGGCAATTTCGCACATTTTAACAAATTCATATACCCGTTGGATTTCATCCGGCCTGGGCGACTTGACCGTAAAACCCTGGGGTAAATTACTATACATTCTAATAAACTCCTATCATTAAAATGGGCGGCACATCAATACAGGCAACCGAAACCGCCTACCCTGTTAGATTATTCGGCCTGTTCAGCCAGCAAGTTCTGGAAACGCCGCCCGCGCAGATGGCAAATCGCCAGGGCCAGGGCATCAGCCGCATCGTCGGGTTGCGGCGTATAATCAAGGTCCAACAAAACACGAACCATATGCTGAACCTGGTCTTTGGTAGCCCGACCGTAACCGGTCAGGGCTTGCTTGACCTGTAAAGGGGTATATTCTTGCACCGTCAAATTATGGTTAGCCGCCGCCAGTAGCGCCACGCCCCTGGCCTGACCAACCGCAATAGCTGTGGTCGTATTCCGGTTAAAGAAAAGTTCTTCCACGACTACTTCCGAAGGGCTAAAGCGGTCTAGCAGGGCATTTAGTTGAGAATACAGGCTGAGTAAGCGGCGGGCCAGCGGTACACCCGCCGGAGTGGTCAGTGTGCCGTATTCAATTAACTCGAAGTCGCCCGGCGAGGCCGCCCCATCGGCAGCCCTGACCAGGCCGTATCCCATTATGGCCGTGCCGGGATCGATTCCCAGCACCATGTCCGGGTCAATGTGCGAATTGTCTTTATTAGTTGGCAGAGGTCGTTACCTTTTAATAAAACTTGTCCAGCTCGGCTAAATAGCCAGCCAGTAAGATAAAAATAGCCGGTCGCCAGTAACCTTGTTGCTTCAGACTACTGACAACCGGCGACCGGGCGAGCCACGTTAGCTCATTGCTGCGATTTCGTCGGAAATATTGAGGTTGGTGTAGACATTCTGGACATCATCCAGTTCTTCCAGGCGGTCAATCAGTTTCAAGGATTGTAAAGTTTTATCCTGGGGTAAATCCATATTGGTCGTTGGCAGCATCAAATCTTCGCTGCTGAGGGTGTTGTAACCCTTTTTATCGAACGAATCCTGGACTTTTTTCCAATCTTCAAAGGTAGTATAAACTTCCAAAATGTGGTTATTGTCTTCGTCAGTAATTTCGCTAACATCGTCTGCCCCGGCATCAATCGCGTCCAATTCCATTTCTTCCACATCGTGGCCGCTAATTTCAAGTTGGATAACGCCTCGCCGCTGGAACATCCAACCGACCGAACCCAACTCGCCGAGATTACCGCCGCCTTTAGTAAAGGCGCTGCGTACTTCGCTGGCGGTCCGGTTGCGGTTATTGGTCAAAGCTTTAACCAGGAGAGCGCAACCGCCCGGTCCGTAACCTTCATAGGTAATTTCTTCATCCTGGACTTCGCCCTCGGCAGTGCCCATGCCGCGCTTGAGCGCCCGGTCAATTATATCGGCGGGCATATTGGCCCCCTTGGCTTTTTGCAAGACTACGCGCAGGCGAAAGTTAGAATCTGGATCACCGCCACCGCCTTCCCGGACCGCTACCGTTATTTCACGAGCAATCGTCGTAAAGATTGCGCCACGTTTATTATCCAGAATGCCCTTGCTGCGCCGGATGGAATGCCATTTGCTATGTCCTGACATAGATTCCTCAACTCTTTCTGTCTTTTACTTAATAAAGCCATGTACAGGTCTTTTACAGAATATCGCCTCATTATAACACCGCCCACTGACCAATTCAAACCCGCTCCAAACGTTTAGCTGCTAATTTTAATACTTTTTTAAGGTCGGGTTAGAAATTGCGTGCTATAATGAACTAGAACAAATTATCTAATAACCAAATGTTTTAGGAATTATCTCCACTTTATTCTCTCCTCTCATGTCATAAGCACATGATAACTTCAATCACAGAGGGTGGGCCCTGCAGCCGCCCTTTTTTTTATTCCAAAAAATTAACTTATTATCAGCTGTAGAATCCAGGATAGAAAGTGAATTAATTCCGGTATAGTTTTGTGCATCAAGTAGGGTATCCTTTTCTTGAAGATTGAAAGTTAGTCAATTTCAAGAATAAGGAGGCCCGGAAGGATGCTGGATAAAATGGCTCGTAGTGCTATCAAGTTCCATAAACGTCAGGGCGACTCTAATTTAGAGATTGCTCAAAAAGTCGGTCATCATAGAAATACCGTAACCCGTGTGCTTAAACAACCGCGCAAGTGCCGATTTGATTCGTTAAGGCGAGTTTGCTCAAAGTCTTGCTCATCCCACACGCTTTCGCCAATGAAGCGCCAGAGTGAAGAGGTATGGCAGGGTGCAAACAAGGCTCGATTGAGATTGGCAATGTTTTTGCGGCCATCTTAGATGATGAAAGCGATAATTAAGGCCAGGAAATGGCGCTGAGCCGGTTTACCCAGTTTAGTGGTAAAAGGGGCACAAAATTGTCAAAGCGGGGCCAACGATTTAGAATATAGGGTGTCACAGGCTTTCCTTTCATTTAAGTTGTTAAGGTGGTACTTCCACTTTAACACTTGGAGAGCCGTGACGATTTTATTTTTAAGGTGCTTACTACCTATTGGTAGTTTGTGAAAAATTATGCAATTCTTGATTATATAAAAAAGGTAGAAGCCGCAATGGCCTCTACCTTTTTAGTTTTATTACCATCTGGACGGGCTTAGACTTCTTCTTCCTCTTCTTCCGCAATATCGGTGTCGAGGTCGGAGTCGTCGTCACCGGCATCCTGGAGAGTCTGAGTTGCAGTTGCGCCACTACTGATAGCACGGAGTAAAGCTTCCAGACCGCTGGCCGCTTCATCTTCTATAACTTCTTCGTCCAGGTCAGCCGCTGTGCCATCCAGCACCAGATTGCCGTTGGTGTTGATACCCTGCGGCAAATGCACCAGGATTTCGGGAACCTGCGGCGGTGTCTCGTCAATTTCCTCTTCCAGGGTGAGAAGATGGGCCAATTGTTCGGCATTATCGGGGTCAATGTCGAGCAGTTCAGACAAAGGCACTTTGCTCTTTTTCTTCGAGCGGTGGTCAATACCACTACCAGCCGGGATAAGCTTTCCGATAATCACGTTCTCTTTGAGGCCGTGCAACCGGTCGGTCATACCCTGGATAGCCGCCTCGGTTAAGACGCGGGTAGTTTCCTGGAAGCTCGCGGCGGAAAGGAAGCTATCCACCTTCAGAGCGGCCTTGGTAACGCCCAGCAACACTGTTTGAGCGGTCGCAGGCTCGCCACCTTCAGCCAGTACGCGGCTGTTGATTTCCTCGTAGGCGAAGCGGTCCACCAACTCACCGGATAACAGGTCGGTATCGCCCTGGGTTTCAATTTGAACCTTGCGAAGCATCTGACGGACGGTGATTTCCATGTGCTTCTCGTTGGTATTTACACCCTGGGAGCGGTAGACCCGCTGCACTTCGTCAATAAGGTAACGCTGGACCGCTTCAGTACCCAGAATATGCAGGATTTCCTGCGGATTGCTGGAACCGAGGGTCAGGGCTTCACCGGCTTTGACTTGCTGACCGGGAGTAACCCGCAACTCAGAGGCGTGAGGGACATCGTAATCGCGTTCCTCGCGTTCCTCGTGACGGATGACCAACTGGTTGCCGTTCATCGAAACCCGGCCATTCAGGCGGGCGGCGATAACGTCGTCAGCATCGGCCAGGTTAGATCGGGCCAGGGCCGTGTTATCGGAAACCTCGTCGCCCTCACGAACCAACAGTTCGTAGTTATCCGGGATTTCGTATTGGTCGGTGTAAAACTCCATCGAAACAACTTTGAGCTTGCGGATGTCGCCTTCCTGAAGGATTTCGACCGAACCGTCAATCTCGCTCAAAATAGCCTGGGCCTTCGGCACACGGGCCTCGAAAAGTTCTTCCACGCGGGGCAAACCGCTGGTAATATCGGCTCCGGCAACACCACCGGTGTGGAAGGTACGCATAGTTAGCTGAGTACCCGGCTCACCGATAGACTGGGCGGCGATAATACCGACCGCTTCACCGATTTCAACCAGCTTGCCGTTAGCCAGGTTCCGACCGTAGCAATAGCGGCAAACCCCGAACTGGGCCTGGCACGAAAGCGGCGACCTGACATAAACTTCTTTGATACCGGCTTTGGTGATAGCTTTGGAGCGAGCTTCGTCCAGTTCCTCATTCCTATCACAGATGATTTCACCTGTAGCCGGGTCCAGGATGGGAGAAGCAGCAGTCCGGCCCAGGATACGCCGCTCGAACGCTTCGGTTATCCGACCGCCCTCGCTGGCATCCAGTTCCTTCAAAGGAATACCCTGCTCAGTTTCGCAATCCTCGGTAAAGATGATTACATCCTGGGCTACGTCCACCAAACGCCGGGTTAAGTAACCGGAGTCGGCGGTACGAATAGCGGTATCGGCCAGACCCTTGCGAGCGCCGTGAGTCGAGATAAAGTATTCCTGGACGGTCAGACCTTCCCGGAAATTCGACCGGATAGGCAGTTCGATAACACGACCGGACGGGTCGGCCATCAAACCACGCATACCGCTCATCTGGCTGATTTGCTTGATGTTACCTTTCGCGCCGGAAGTGGTCATCATCGCGAGTGAGCCAAACGGATTGAGATGGTTCTTCACCTCGTCCGAAACCAACGACCTGGTTTCTTCCCAGGTTTCGATGGTCTGGCGATAGCGCTCGGCCTCGGTCAAAAGACCGCGCTTGTACTGCCGTTCGATCTGGATGACCTTCTTATCAGCCTGGGCCAGGAGTTCGTACTTCTGGTGTGGGATTTCCACGTCGGATACACCGATGCTGATACCGCCCTTGGTCGAATACTTGAAGCCCAGCCGTTTCATCCGGTCGGCCACGACTGCGGTAGCAGCCGAACCGTACAGGCGATGGCATTCCGCGATAATTTCCCCTAACCGGCCCGAACCGACCCAGCTATTTTGCTCCGTGATATAGTAGGAAGCCAGTACTTTGGGTAACTGCTCGATGAACAGCACCCGGCCAACCGTAGTCGAAAAGACGCGCGGGTTGATTACCGCGTAAGGTTCCGGTTCGCCCTTGGCGCTGGCCGCCGCGTTGTCCCGGCGCTGGCGCTCGGCTACAGCTTCTTGCAGGTGTTCCGGCACGAGAACCCGGATAGGAGCCTGGAGGTGCAAGCTGCGTTCGATACTGGTCGGGGCTAGAATCTGGCTGGTTTCGTAGGCGAGTAAAGCTTCCTCGAACGAGGAGAACATCTTGCCTTCGCCCGCAGCGCCTGGCCTCTCGATGGTCAGGTAGTAGCAGCCTAGAATAATATCCTGGGTCGGCGTAATTACCGGCTCACCGTTGGAGGGGCGTAACAGGTTGTAGACCGAAAGCATACGGTCGCGGGCTTCTTCCTGGGCCTTGCGGGACAACGGCACGTGAACGGCCATCTGGTCGCCATCAAAGTCAGCATTGTAAGCCTTGCAGACCAGAGGGTGCAATTGAATGGCGCTACCTTCGATCAGCACCGCTTCAAAAGCCTGGATACCCAGACGGTGAAGGGTAGGAGCGCGGTTCAACAGTACCAGGTAATCCTTGATAACTTCTTCCAACACGTCCCAGACTTCAGGCCGCACACGCTCGACAATCCGCTTGGCGCTCTTGATGTTGTGAGCATAGTTCTTTTCGACCAGGCGGCGCATTACAAACGGCTTGAAGAGCTCGAGGGCCATTTTCTTGGGCAGACCACACTGGTGCAAGCGCAAGTCAGGTCCGACCACGATGACCGAACGGCCAGAGTAGTCTACGCGTTTACCCAGCAAGTTCTGGCGGAAACGGCCTTGCTTACCCTTGAGCATATCGCTCAAACTTTTCAGTTTGTGCTTGCCGCTACCGGAAACGACCCGACCCCGGCGACCGTTGTCAATCAGGGCATCCACCGCCTCTTGAAGCATACGCTTCTCGTTGCGGATAATGATTTCAGGCGCACTCAGTTCTTTTAGGCGTTGCAAACGATTGTTGCGGTTAATCACCCGGCGATAAAGATCGTTCAAGTCGCTAGTAGCGAAACGCCCACCATCGAGCTGAACCATTGGGCGCAGGTCTGGAGGGATAACCGGCAGAATAGTAAAAATCATCCATTCGGGCCGGTTGCCGCTCTTGCGGAAAGCCTCGACCACTCGCAAACGCTTGGTGGATTTCTTGCGGCGCTGGCCGCTTTCGGACTGAATTTTCAGGCGCAGTTCGCTTGCCATAGCGTCCATATCCATATCTTTAACGATACTATAGACAGCTTCGGCTCCCATTCCGGCCTTGAAGATACTACCGTAATTCTCGCGCAACTCGCGGTAGCGGTTTTCGGTTAAAAGCTGGTATTCCTTTTTGAGATGCTTTTCGAGCAAATCTTCGAGGTCGTCCACCTTGTTTTCGGCGGCTTCACGCAAGGCCGAAATATCAGCGTTCATTTTACCCAGGATTTGTTCAACATCCTGCTGATGAACATAACTGCGCTGGTCGGCTTCGCCTTCGGCCATAGCCCTGGTATCGGATTGGAGAGTTTGAATCTCATGCTCGATTTTTTCGCGTTCCTGCCCGATAATCTCGTCCAACTCGCTCAACCGGTCGCTGTTAAGCATCTCGGAGGTGCGGACGATAATCCGGTTATGAAAAGCGATTTCGTCGGGGGCAGCCTGGTTCAACAGACCACGAACCCGGCCTCGTACCTCGGTCGACTCCGCTTCAAGGGTTTCCAGGCGCTCTTTGAGTTCAGCGTCCAGTTGCGTCTTGCGGCTGGCGGCGCTGCTGGTCAGGTTGCTGGACTCACTCTGCTGGCTGGCTTTGCGGCCTTCAATTTTGGCGTTGGCTTCTTCCTCGATAAGCTTAATCTGCTCGTCGCGGTCTTTGCCGAGGTTCTCCAGCATAGTCTTGACGGCTTCCTGGTTAACCTCAGTCACCATGTAATTGGCGAAGTAGAGGACACGTTCCAGGTTGCGGGGTGAAACGTCCAGGAGTAAGCCCAGGCGGCTCG
>JAYSYV010001150.1:0-1094 GCA_043727245.1 Chloroflexota bacterium
GTGAAACAACTGTAGTCCAGCTTCCACCTATAATATTGTTGGTTTCGATAGTGCCGTTATTGCCCACTGCGATGCAATGTGCATTGCCACAAGAAATACCATTTAGCTTTGTATGATTGCTGAAGTCTTCTTTATTCCAGAGGACCCCCGGATTGCTACTGGAGAAAATATACCCGTTATCGCCAACCGCAAAGCAAAGAGGCGTCTGGTTAGCCAGCACACAGGTTACCGCATTGAGAGTGTCGTTTACAAGGTAGTTACCATCTTTGAGGATGGCGTTTATCGGGTAATGCCAGTTAGCCCCGCCATCGGTAGTTAATAGAATTCCGCCTTGCGACCCGACTGCATAACAAACATATATATCGGTACAAGAAACTCCTTTTAGATAAGGGCTTAATTGAGAAGGTCCTAACTGGGTAGACCAGCCTGAGCCTGAAATAGATAAAAATTTAAGTATTCGCCCCTGGTCGCCTACCGCGTAACAGACTGCCGGGCTGGGGCAGCTTATGCCCTCTAAATTGCCAATATTATCGGCTTCATGGCTTATATTCCAGGTATTACCACCATCGCTTGTTTGAACGACCAGGCCATCATCGCCGGCGGCCATACAACTGTTCTGACTGCCACAACTAATTCCGTTCAGGTTTATACTGGGCAAAACCGGATTTTGCCAGAGCCAATTAACCGTACCATTTCCGGCCGTAATGAAGGCCTGGTTGGGGTTTGGGATGGCTTTAGCGGTGTCCAAAGGCGCAACCAGACTCAATCCTATGAGTAATCCCAGGTTTAGCAGGACAATATAACCCACTATCATGACATTCTTATTGCTAATGCCGGAGGTTAAAATGACTAAATTAAGCATTCTTGCCTGTTTCCCTTCTTTCTGAAGCCCGGCGACTAAACCCGGTTTGATTGTTCTGGAACAATGTACATAAATAATAGCATACGCTCACACATCAGGTGAGCGTATGTCCGAATTCTCCTGTTCCCCTGGTAATGGTAGTTCTTACCGGACTGCTACTACCTGACCCGGTACAGGCGTTAGAGCTTCACGGTTTGTATAGGGGGTTTTGTTACAGGCGGCAAGTTAGGAT
>JAYSYV010001151.1:0-3708 GCA_043727245.1 Chloroflexota bacterium
TAAAGTGGCGTGACCAACTCGCCTGCACCGCCTTATTTTATGTCGTCAGAACAAAGTCGAAATAAGGGGCCTCGGCGGCGGGTATGCCTGGTATGTTGACCACCCTGGCCCGCACCTTAAACGTGTGTCCCGCCAGGCCGGTAGCCTTCAGACTTACCCCGGTTGTACCGGTCGCCGTTGTATAGGTATTACCGTCAAGAGAAACCTGGCTAATATCCTGGCTAAAGTTCACCCCGGCCTGCCCGGCATTGCTGCCGCTCCCGGCCGTTGTCATTTCCATTCCCAGGTACTCGTCAGCGGAAGTAATCGGTGCCGGGCAAGTGTTGACACACATATAACCGTCAGCAGTGGTACTGCCAAGAGCAGTTCCCAAACTATTCATAATAGTGAATTGGACGGTAAACCCATTCAACCTGTTGTTGGTATTATTGTCACTTACGCCGACAATCAGTCTGCCGGTAGTTGTTATAGGATTGGCCGTAGAGCTATCACTTTTAATCATCAAAGTATTTACGACTGTGACCGGGCTTGCCAGGTTTGGCGTTACTCCCGTGGCTACCTGAACCGCCGCGTCTACACTATAAGTCTGAGCCGCACTGGCCGAGGTAAAGGTTGTACCGGTCTTGCTGGTGATTGTCGCCGTAACTACCCCATTTACGTCGGTCAGGAAGGAAGTAGTAGGAACAGTCCCGCAGTTACCCGAACAACCACTTGAACCGGTAACGTTAAATTTCACCGGCACTCCCGCACCGGGATTATAACCACTCATTCCGGTGACAGTAGCGGTTATTGTATCGGTGCCTCCATTGACTGCAGGGTGCGGCTTGGAGATAGAGGCAATCTGCACGGTGTTAACTACCGATATATTAAGAGATATTACTTGTGTTCCAATAGTAGTCTGGGCTTTGAGGGTCCAGAGACCATAAGTACCATTAGCGGTTATGCTGCCGGTGGCCTGTCCAGCACCGTTTGTTGTGCCAGTGGGAGAGGTAGCGGTGCCGTTAGCGCCGCTACTAACTACCGGTGTCAGGCTAACAGAAACTCCACTTATTGGAGTATTAAGATACCCCTGGGCCGTTACGACCACCGGCACACTGTCCAAACCTGCTGCCGTAGTTCCGACCAGTGGAGTAGGGGTAGAACTTGAAACCAGGGAAACTATGTTGGTAATCGGGATACTTACTGTCATCGGCTGGCCGCTAACAAAAGCCGCGCTAACGGTATATACACCGGTCGTATTTGTGCTGACGACATTAACAGTAGCCACACCGCTGCTATTGGTCGGGGCCGGATTAGTGCCGCTTAAAGTTCCGAGGGTAGTATCGTTGGAAGTAAACTGGATTTGCGCTCCCAGAACACCCCCATTATTGCCGGTGACTGTGACCGTAACCGGTTTGCTTTCTCCACCCGCTAACGGGGTAGCCCCGGAAACTACCGCCAGGGTAGCGGTAGTAACCGCATTTATGGTAGCATCCGTCGCAGCTACCACCACTGAGTTATATTGGGCCTGAGCGGTTATTGTGTAAGTGCCGATTGAGTTTCCGGCTTTCAAAGTGATACTGGCCTGACCATTATTAGAGGCGGTAGTAGCGCTGTTCGATCCACTGATATTACCTTTGGAGGCATCGTTTGAAGTAAATATCACGGTTACACCACCGACCGGTGAATCGCTATAACCGCTAACTCTGGCAGTTATTGTGGTGGTTTGACCGTCGTTTGATGAACTGGTGCTGGCGGCCAGAAGGCTGGGCGTGGAAGTCGAATTGATGATGACCTTATTAGTAACCGGGATTGTGACCGGCGTGGGTGGGGTTGTAACCTGACCGCTGGCAAAACCCGCGCTTACGCTATATGAACCAATCTTACCGCCACTTATCAGGTTCACGGTAGCCACCCCGTCAGCGCCCGAAGTGGCCGGGTTACCGCTGGCGATACTTCCTGCGGTAAGGTCGCTGGAAGTAAACTGGATTTGCGCCCCAGAAACTTTAGCCCCGGCATTACCGGTGACTGTGACCGAAATAGGGGTACTTTCTCCATTAACCAGCATTGTCGGGGCTGAAATGGTAGAGAGGGTAGCCGTAGTTGCGGCGTTAATAGTGGCATTAGTGGTAGCTATTACGATTGTACCTGCTTTGGCCTGGGCAGTGATGGTGTATGTGCCAATTACGTTACCGGCTGTCAAAGTGGTACTGGCAACTCCGCCAGTAGGGGTGGCAGTAGCCGGGCTAACCGTACCCCGGTTGGTGTTGTTCGAGGTGAAGTCCACTGTTACACCGGTGTTGATAGGTGTATTGTTAAAACCGGTAACGGTGGCGCTTATAGCCCGGCTTTCCCCGGTTACGGCTGGACTGGCGCTACCGGCCAGCAGGGATGGAGCGGAAATCGAGGCGATAGTCACCATATTAGTAATCGGGATGCTTACCGCTGCCGGTGAAGGATTCACCTGCCCACCGACGAAAGCGGCCCCGATGGTATAAGGCCCGGCTTTATTACCAGTGACAACATTTATTGTAGCCACCCCGTTTGCATCGGTAGCGACCGGATTAGTGCCGCTTAAAGTCCCCAGGGTAGTATCGTTGGAAGTGAACTGGATGTTTACACCTGAAACTTTAGCCCCGCTATTGCCCGTAACCGTTATGGAAACTGGGACAGATGGATTACCGGCCAACGGAGAAGCTGCCGAGACGGTCGTGAGGGTAGCCCTTGTAATCGCCGGTATAGTGGCAGTATTTGCGACTACAGTAGGACTAAGTTTGGCCTGCGCGGTTACGGTGTAATTTCCGATTACGGTATTGGCGGTTAAGGTAGTGGTAACAAGACCGTTACTGGCGCTGGTGGAATTAGCGGTAGTAATATCACCCCTGGTTGTATCGGTTGAAGCAAATACTACGTTTACTCCGCCCACTCCGACTCCGCCAAAGCCAGTGACAGTTGCGCTGATGGTTCCAGATTCTCCAGCTATCACCGGACTGCTACTACCAGCCAACAAGCTAGGGGCGGAAACTGAACTTATGTTGACCGTGTTTGTTAGGGCAAAGGATTGGCTTACAGTGTTGCCACCATTGAGCGGACTCCCTAGAGTGGCGGTCACGTTGTAACTACCAAATAACGAGCCAGTTTTCAGGGTAACTTGCGCTATCCCAAACCCATCGGTATAAGCGAGACCATCAGAAGGATTGAGGAAAGTGGCCCGGTTGGCGGCTACATTGTAGGTTACCAGGGCATTGGGTATAGGGTTGGACAGATAACCGGTAACCTTCGCTTTCAAGGCACTTTGGAAGGTTTCGCCTCCGACGAGTTTGGTCTGACTGCTGCCATCTTCATAGGAAAGGGTTGCTGAGTTAAATGCGGTAAGCGCAACCGACCGGGAAACACCAACTACCGTTGTTGTAGCGGTTATGCTGTAACTGCCCAGAGAAGTTCCGGCGCAGAAGCTGGAAACATTAGCCGAGTCGTTGATAGTAGCGATACCGTTACTATCAGTATTAACTGTTATTGAGGTAGCCGAGCCGCTACAGGTGCCGCCGCTGGAAAATACGCCCATTTCTGGACCAGCTACGCTAAAAGTGACTGGCTGGTTCGGCACTCCTGTGTTAGCGGCCCCCACTACCTTCACCTGTAACGGCCCAAATTTCTCACCGCCAGCCTGCTTAATTTGACCACTGGTTGCAACCACAGGTTCTAGATTAGCCAGGTTGGTTATGTTGA
>JAYSYV010001152.1:0-3703 GCA_043727245.1 Chloroflexota bacterium
ACCTTTACAGATAAAGTTATGTGATAAAACATATAAAATAGTGTGAATATTTTAATAGAACCTAACAGCCAATATTGTATAATAAATACAGTTAGTTAAACGCCTCCAATAATTTATTAAAAAAAGGAATAAGTATGAAAACGAATAACTCAATTAAAGGCACTAAACAACTTGAACCTAAACAGGCTGAAATAGTTCAGAATGATGAATTGAACGACAATGAACTGGAAAACATCAACGGCGGTGTCTTATCTTATAATAAAAGCAAAATTGAGACTTATAAAGGTCCAAAACCCGAAGATAGTGGTATCGTCGCAATCCTGATTGGATAAGAACAGAGAAATTGGATAGGTATTGGTTAGCTAATCCGGCTGTTTGGTTCTTCATCCAGGGCGTGATCCTGAGCGGTCCAGCGCCCATGTCCCCTATTGTAAACAACTTTCGTACCAGGCGGCAATCTCCCTATTCCAATCTGGTTCAGCCGAACTATTCCCTCTTTGTCTTTAGTCTGTTTCATATGTCGTATAATAGGGATATGTAGTATATGACAGCTAAATAAGAACAAACATGAAATTAAGCCTCCTAGCAATCCTTCCAGACCAAGTAAGGCCAGGACTGAGAGGTAATCACTCAAAGGCGTACCCACACTTAAAGTGAATAACCAGACAAAAAAAGCCACGATTAAACAAACGCTCAGGTGAACCAGGACCACAAACCGTTTTGAAGCTGCCGGTAAATTCCGAAGGTTTTGCCGGTCCGGCCAGCGTAGCAGGGTTAAACCGGCTACCAGCCCAAAAATTAGCACCAATGACATAGTTGGTGTCATATTTCTCTCCCACGTAGATACCTTTTTTAAAGACCAAAAAATTAAAGGTGAGCCAATTACTCACCTCGTCCGCGCATAGTTCTCTAGGTTAAATATCGGGATTTTTAGAAAAAGGAGCCTTGAGTGGGGGTATCTTCTGTCCTGGGGTGGGCATTATAGGCGGAGCCTAGACCCTTATTTTCATCGTTGCGAAGTTTAAGGCCATTCAACCGGTAGCGCAAAGCCGTCTGTGTAACACCCAGTTCTTCGGCCATTGCCTCGACATCTCCGGCGTACTTCTTATTCAGCGAACGTACCAGGTCGGAAGGCATCAACAGACCACGAGCAAAGATATTGGCTTCCCATTCAGTCCGATCAGCAACCTCTTTCAGCCTGATTATCCTCGCCAGTTGAGCTTTAGCTTCCGGCCTTTCCAGTTCCCGGCGACCCAACCGCCCACTTTTGAGTGGCTTTTCCGGCTGGTCAAGAGTCGGTTCAGGACTTTCATCTTCCGATGTGGTAGCAGTAACGGCCAATTCGGAACAACGGAAAAAACGAGCCGCCGGTTTGACTGCTCGTTCAAGTTTTACGCCCGGTTCAGGAGAGGGAAATTCGAGCGTATCGAATAAAGTGGGTTGCCGGGCCAGGTCTACCGCCGGTAAATAATGTAAAAAGTAATGGCCTAATTCGTGGGCGATACTGAAACTCTGCCGCCCAGGCGGATCAGCCTCTTCATAGAGCAGTTCGCTACGTTCCATATCGAGCAAACCCGACATAGCCTTACCATCGTGCGAAAGGTCCTTAATGCTTCGCAAACTCAATTCAGTAATAGTCAGGGCGATGTATTCGGCTGGAATCGGTGGGATTTCAGGCACACTCAAGCCCGCCACCTGCAAACAGCGGCCAAATTCGGCCACCTTTTTAATCGCCATATCTTCTATTTGCCCAAGATTAGGCCGTCCACTCCATTTACCGCCGCGCCGCACCATGAACCTGTCTCCTTACCCTTTTCAGCCTGACCGGGTTTAACTCAAAGAATATACGGCTGAAACAGGATTTAGTTACTCTTTTCAGTGTCGTCCGGTTGCTCAAGTTGTTCGACCAGCTCCGCCTCATTCAAGCCCTGACGACGGACTTCTTCCTCACGGGCGAAGACCATACCGCTGGACGGGTTCATCGAAGGAAAAGCGAAAGATTTTCCAAGACCCTTTAGCCAACGCAGCATACGAGGGAAAGCGCTGTCCTTAACCCCATAACGCCGGGCCAGGGCCGCGTAATCATTCAACTGATAACCCTTTAGCTCCTCAATCGAGGTCGAGTCGGCTTTAATCGCTTCCAGGGTAGCTTTAGGCAGACCGGACTCAACGATAGCCGAAGCTTCATTCTGGTCCAGAGCCTGACTGACATACCGCCCCAGGCTGACCGAAACTTCCTGTGACACAGTAGCATGGCTGAAAGCCCGCTGCTGGAAACGCTGCCAGGCCGCATTAACATCAGGTGTCTGACGTTCTAACCGGCGCGGTATTTCCAATAAAGCCGCAACCTGCGGCCCCAGCCCAGTTTCCGAGTTACTCGCAAAAGCCATAACTTCACTTGTAACTTCGGCGCTGTTCACACGCTCCAAATATACCGCCAGAGCTTCCTGGAACTCCGGGGACACTTCCAATGAGTCTTCGTCAGAGGTGGAAGGGACTTCTTTAATAAATTTATCCTGCATCATACTGCTACTCCTTTTTAGACTTCACGGCCCGCAGCCAGAGCGAACCTGACTACCGGTAATGGGAAAATACTTGCCTGCAACCAAAACCGGTCAGTCTGCCAGACTTATTGTAACCAATCGCTTAATTGACCTGGCATCTGTTTTTGCAACCACTTAATACCTCTCGCCGTATTATGTTTGACCTGATCAATCGTCAGGTTCAATTCCTCACTAACTTCTTTTATACGCATACCCAGCAACCACTGGCAGACCAACGGGCCACGATATTGAGAAGGCATTTCTTCAATCAAACCATGCAGCACCCTCACCAGTTCCCGGCGGCTTGCCGCTTCCACTACATCAGCGCTGGGGTCATTCAGTAAATGAATTAATTCCAGGTCTTCAGTATCACTATTGGCAGCCGGGGCATTCAGAGAAATAATCGTAGCCCCTTTAACTTTGGCCCCACCTACGTTTTCCGCATCAACACTTGTCAGACCGGCCCGCATCAACTTTTTCCCCTGGAATAACTTCTCCAACAGGGTGGCATACTCGCGCTCAAAAGAGTGCCGGACCAAACCGCGCAGGTTGGTAATTACTTCTTTGCCATTCAACCGCTCCAGTACGGTTGACATTGCCTCTGCCGCTAAGTCCTCAGCATAAACCGCCCCTAACCGGCTGGAAGCAAGGTTAGAAACGTAAGGCCAATACCGCCTGAAAATCGGTTCAAAAGCCCACGAGGCTTCCTCACTATCCGACCCATGTTTACTGGAAGCCAGGCGGTAAGTTTCTACCAGTTGGACATCCGTCTCCTGATTGTTTGTCCGCATCCTTTGTCTCCACAAAGACACTTCTCCCGCTTCGGTAGTCCTTCCAACAGGCTCAATTTCGTTCGGTTTAACATCAAACACAATACTTCCTCCCCAAGTTCCGGCAAAAATTTATGTTACGGCTAATTTCTTAGAGTCTGACAAACCGCACCTGTTAAACATATCAACCAATTACCAGAAAAGTGCCACTCCTTTCAACAATTCCATTTATTCCTCTAAATCCCAATCTAATTTTATCACACGCTTTTCTAATGCTCCTCATCACTTAGGATGTATCCTCTCATTTTTTCGGGGTAAAACTTATGTTCTACAAACTAAGATGCGTCATTTGTCTAATAAAGTTAGGCAAAAAATCTGATATAGCTGGTT
>JAYSYV010001153.1:0-1092 GCA_043727245.1 Chloroflexota bacterium
TCCTGGCCGAACGGCTACCGGCCTGGGGACTTTATGCCGCTTCCGGTGGGCTGGTCGGTTGGATTGTCTGGAAGGAAACCGGTCAAAAATGGGCCGCTATAGTAAGCGCCGGTCTACCTTTTTGCTTCTGGAGTGTGATTATTTTCATCCATGCCGCCCGCGTAGACCCTTTAGCCCTTTTCTTGAGTTTGCTGGCCGCTTTTGTTTATCGCTGTTCGCAAAGTTTCAAAAACCTGGCGCTGGTTTCGCTGCTGGCGGCCCTGGCCTTTTTTAGCAAGCAGACCTACCTGGCAGTTACGGCAGCGGTCTTCTTTGATTTGCTGCTATCCAGGCCTAAAGACCCGGTTAAAACCCAGGCTGCGGCATGGCAAGTCGGTTTCTTGAAGACTTTAAGCCCAGATGGATTACGGAAAGCGGTTAGCTTTGGCGGAATGTTTCTGGCCTGGGTAGTGGCAGGCTTTGGATTATTCGGCTGGCTTTCCGAAGGCGAAATCTTTGGTATTTTCGATCCAACACGGGCTGGTAGTTTTATTTTCGATAAAGCGCCGGGCTTTGTCGGTTTCTTCTTACTCGGCCACCTGCCCCTGATTCTGCTGGCGCTCTATTCGTTGCGCCAACTCTGGCGGGAAGGCCAGCGGTTCTGGACTTTTTATAGTGGGTTTGCCGCCCTGGCCTGTGTCACCATCGTCAAAGATGGCGCGGTAGACTATTACTTCAACGAATTAGCCTACCTTTTAGCTCTATCGGTTGGTTTGCTGGTGGCCCGTATGCTCAAAACTTCGAGCGAAAGCCAGCTTACACCTAACTCGAAAACCCGGTCCTGGCCCACTGGTAGATTAATTGGTATCGGGTTGGCGGTTCAGGCTGTGATAGCCCTGGGAATGTTAATTGGCTGGAGTCCCTGGAAGGATTTCAACGCTTCCGAAGCGCCCTATAGAGATGGGCTGGCGCTGGTCAATAAGGCTTATCAGGCCGAGGTCAGCGGCGAAAAACCACCCCTGGTGCTGGTAGACAGCTTCTTAATTGAAACCGGACGCGCTTACCAGGTTGGCGACTACTTTATTTATTCGGTTCTATTACGTAACGGCAAAC
>JAYSYV010001154.1:0-11161 GCA_043727245.1 Chloroflexota bacterium
AGGACTTTAAGCAAGAAAATATTCGCTTCCCATACAATATACTGTGCTAAACCTACAAAAGTCTTCTACATATAGGAATTTATTTATCTAAACGTCAAATAATAACCAAATTTTGCCAGATGAACGTTTTTATTTCAACTTTCTCGGATTTTCATCGTTTAATCGGGTGCTACCCAGTCAGTAAATTAGTGGAGATATTGGTTCAATTATAATCCGGTTATGCGCTTTATGCGCTATTGGTTTACCGCAAGTATGATTTTTCAGGTAAAATGAGACAAATCGGCTTTAACTTCGTTATATAAATATCACAATGATTGTGTATTTTATGGTTGATCGGTTTATCAGGTAACAGCTAAATTTTTGCTTATATATAATAAAGGTACTCTATAAATGGAAAATCGAATACCCGGTACTTCGGGACACCCGTCTACTTCTTTTAAAGCAGGGCAGCGTCCTCCTGATATGCGGATGCCCACCGGACCTACCCGGACTCGGCCTGGCCCGATTCGTAATAGGCGACCACGCTGGCCGGTCATTATCGGCCTTGGGTTTCTAGGTCTAATTGTTATTGCGGTGGTTGGTTTTTTTGGGGTAAATTCCGCGCTTGAACGCCAGTTCGTTAACAAAATCGAACCGGGCGTAAGTATAAGCGGGGTCTACGTGGGTGAAATGGGCCGGGACGAGGCTAAAGCCAAAATCCTCAAGTCCCTGGAAGGTTATACCCAGAAGCCGGTTGTGCTTTCTTTTGAAGATAAAACCTGGAACCCGCCCCTGGAGCAGCTAGGCGTAACGATCAACCTGGATGGTAGCCTGGATAAAGCAGCCGATTTCAATAAATCCGGGTTGAGGGTCTTTAAGCTGCTAAATCCCGGCAGCACCAATTTACCTATCGAAATTATGATGGATGAAGCCAAGCTAAACGGCTTTTTAACCGATATTTCCGACCGGATTCGCCTTGACGGAATAGAACCGACCGTCAAAATTACCTCGGAAGGTAAGCTCGAAACCACCGAAGGCAAAATTGGATTCAATGTTGATTACGATGCGACCTTAAACGCACTCAAAAGGACTTTAGGTTCGCTCACCCCGACCGACGAGAATTTGCTCAAGGTCCACGATGTAACGCCCGTCATCAGCGCCGAAGAAGTTAATAGCTTCAAGACAGCCCTCCAACCCTACCTCAACGGCCCGGTAACGGTTAGCTATGGTGATAAAAATTGGACTTTTGACCAGAAGACTATCGCGGCTCAACTTAAACTTTCGATAAATCCTGACAAAAAAGAAGTCAAACACCTGGGCTATACCTTTGAAACGGCCTACTTTGAAAAGTATCTGACCGACCTGGCGAAAGATATTAACCAGGCCACCCGTGATGGTGTGGTCGGCTGGATAAACGGCAAGGTCGGCTTCAGCAAGCCCAGCCAGGACGGGCAATTCCTTTCAGTGCCACGCACCATGGATAATCTGAACCAGGCTTTCGTAGCGACTGAACCAGAAAAGCGCAAGACAACCCTCTGGGTGGATGTCAAAGAACCGTCCCTCTCCTCCAAATACCCTGAGCGGTTGGGTAAATTCGAGGTAATAGCTGAAGGGGTTTCCCAGTTTGCCGGGTCGGCTACCGAAAGGGCCACCAATATTAAGGTCGGCGCTCAACATTTAAGTGGGGCTATCATCAGGCCGCATACGGTTTTCTCTTTCCTGGATGCTATCGGCAACATTAGCGAAAAAGAAGGTTATGTCACCGGGTTTGCAATTGTGGCCGACCAGACCGTTCCTGATGTCGGCGGCGGGATTTGCCAGGTCGCCACGACTACTTTCCGGGCGGCTTTCAATGCCGGTCTGCCGATTGTAGAGCGGAATGCCCATGCCTACCGGGTGGGCTGGTATGAGGAACTGGGCGAGCCGGTCGGTTTCGATGCCGCCGTCTACCAACCGGGCGTAGACTTCAAGTTTGAGAATAATTCCGATTACTACATGGCTGTCACATCCAGTGTAGAAGGGGGCAAACTTTATGTCAGAATCCTTGGGAATAAAATCCCCGGCCAGACCGTGAAGCTTATTCCCAACGCCATTACCAATGTTAAAGACGCGCTACCGGATAGAACCGAGGTTGACCCTTCCCTAAAACCCGGCCAGAAGAAGCAGTACGATACTGCTCGTAAGGGTTTGACCACCAGCATTACACGGGTAATCCTGGTTGATGGCAAGGAAGTCAAGCGGACCACTTTCGCTTCGGTATATGCGCCCTGGCCGAATATCTATAAAGTAGGGCCGACCCCTATTCCGGTCGCTACCACGCCTCCGGCCAACACGCCCAAAGCGACTACCCTGCCACCAACCACGCCCAAGGCGACTACCCCGACCACGCCTAAAGTGACCCCCAAGGCATAAGGCTAGCCGGACAGGTTAAAAGAGGAAGGGCAAGTTACAAAAGTAGCTCGTCCTTCCTATTATTTTGGTTTGTATTTGATAAAAAGGAAAAGATGGAAACGGTTGCCTCCTCTCAAAAAAAAAGCTGCTTACTCTACGGTTTTACGCCTTCAAATTGGCATAGGGATTTTAGCCTTTATCTTGATGGGTCTGCATGATGGGTTGCTGGGTGTTCTTCTGCCCAGTATCCGGGCTGACTATCAGGTAGACAAGGCTACGGTAAGCCTGATATTTCTTGCCAGCACTTTTGGCTACCTGACCTCGGCTTTTGCCAGCGGCTTACTGGTCGCCCGAATAGGTATCCGAAATTTATTACTGCTGGGAGTGGGCGTATTTGTGGTCGGAGTTAGTCTGCTCAGTTTACATGTTCCGTTTAGCATATTGCCGGTCTGTTTGTATTGTACCGGCTTTGGATTAGGCATTATTGATGCTGGATTAAATTCCTATTTCGTAAATTTCCCACGCAGCACTTTCTTACTAAATCTTTTGCACGCCTTATATGGGGCGGGGGCTTTGCTCGGCCCTTTGGTTGCTTCGGGAATGCTGGCCTTAAACTTTTTCTGGACAACCTGCTATTTGGTGCTAATCGCGGTCGGAGTGGTCGTCCTGGCCGGGATTACGCTGGTTTTTCGTCCGGGTACTGTTCCTCTCCCTCCCAAAACCTCCGGCGATGCTATCGAGAAGAATATGCTGTCCAGCACTTTGCGCCTACGGATAGTCTGGTTGTGTGCCGCTTTTCTGTTGTTTTACGTGGGGGCGGAAGTAAGTATGGGAACCTGGAGCTACAGCTTTCTGACCGAGGAGCGCCACCAGGAGCCTCTGCTTTCCGGCTGGGCGGTCAGTGGCTTCTGGCTCGGCCTGACTTTAGGCCGGTTAATCCTGGGCCACATTGGCGAACGCATTGGTAACAAGCGCCTGATACAGGGGTGTCTGGCTGGGGTAGTGGTCGGGGTGCTGCTGGTCTGGCTGGTGTCCTGGGGTCCGGTAAGCGCCCTGGGATTGTGGATAACCGGCTTTAGCCTGGGACCGATCTTCCCGACCACCATTGCCTTAATTTCCCACATGGTTCCGCCTCGCCTGGGACCAACCGCGATTGGTTTTGCGGCCAGCCTGGGGAGCATGGGCGCGGCTTTCTTCCCCTGGTTTACCGGAAACCTGGCCCAGTGGTTCGGGCTGTGGACTTTACTGCCTTTTATGGTCTTCGTGACGGCAAGTATGCTGGTGGTCTGGTTCTTTTTGCAAGCGGGTCCAAAAATAGGCAGTAGCCAGGAAAGTAGCCAGTAGTCAGAAGATTAGTTTAGAAAGTAGCTAAGTAAAATAGACTACTTTTCGGCAGCGTTTCACTTGTTACTGCAAGAATTAAACTGTTGAGTTAGAAGGAAACCACTTCATATCAGACTTTGAACTTGTTACTTGCTAAAAACTGACTACTTCCCTCAATAATCATCGTGAAAAATCATCCTGTAGAGTGATGTTTTAAAAAATAGAGCATTTATAATTGAATAGCGTGGAATTATATCCCCCCGCTATTTTCATTGACTACGAAGTTGAAGAGACTAAGGCGTTACCAGGCACACCTGGAAGCGCAGCAACATTTGCTATTGTCTCGTTAAGCTAAGTAACCTTAATTTAATCCACTTCACTCAATATCACAAACAAAGCGGCTGGCTTAACCCACTAGCCGCTTATTTTTGCCTTCTCCTTGATTATCACCCTTCCATAAAGTAAAATAGGCAGGTAATAAACCGGGCAAACTTTCGGCTGATTTTATTTGAAGATTACAGCCTGCTTGTCTGGCGCAATGTTAGAGCCGGTTGGGAGAAAAAATGGCTGCGGACGAAAAGCAAAAAGCAAAAACCAGAAAACGTACGGACCTTCAGGAAGAACCTGTTACCTCTAAAATTAGTACCCTAAAAACCAAGAAGCGCAAACTTGCTCAAATCCTGGAAACTAAAGAAACCGATAATACTTCGCCCGAAGCGGATTTGGAAACTCAAGAGAGCCTCTTAGACCTGCCTGAAATGCTTAAACAGTTGTTGGAGCACCAGGATTTGGCGGTTGAAGGCCATAAGCCGACGGCCCCGCGCCGTTCCCGTAAGGGGACTGGCCGCAAAGTGACCCCAGAGTCGGATAACCCCGGCAATGAAATGCCTGAAATACCATCCATTCTGCCGATTCTGCCTTTGAAAGACACTGTTGTCTACCCTATGACGGTTTTTCCGCTGGCGGTTGGGCAAGAACGCTCTATTCGGCTGATTGAAGAACTCATGCAGGGTGATGGCCCCAAACTGGTCGGGCTGGTGGCTCAGAAGAACCTGGAAGTGGAACAAGCCGGGGTTGGTGACACTTATACTATCGGCACGGTTGCCGCCGTCCACAAGCTGCTTAAAGTGCCGGATGGCACTATCCGTTTGGCCGTCCAGGGTCTCGAAAAAATGCGAATCGTGGAGTTTATCGACACTGAACCCTTCTTGAAGGCCCGGATTGAAGTTCTGCCGGATGTGGACGACAAAAGTGTCGAGGTTGAAGCCTTGATGCGAAACTCCATTTCACTCTTTCAACGGCTGGTTTCGCTTGTACCCCAGATTCCCGATGAACTGCTCATCACAGCTATCAACGTGGAGCAGCCCCGCCAACTGGCCTACCTGATTGCGACCAGCGTTCGTATGGAACTCGAACAGCGCCAGGAAATACTGGAAACTCCCAGTATCAAAGTCAAGTTAGAAATGCTTAACACTTTCCTGACCAAAGAACTGGAAGTGCTGGAACTTGGCCGCAAAATCCAGAGCCAGGTCCAGGACGAACTGGGTAAAACCCAGCGCGAGTACTTCTTGCGAGAACAAATCAAGGCTATTCAAAAAGAACTGGGCGAGGATGACCCCCAATTAGCCGAAATAAACCAGCTCCGTGAGATGATTCAAAAGTCCAAAATGCCCAGCGAAGCCCGGCGAGAAGCCGATCGCGAGTTGGACCGGCTTTCCAAATTGCCGCCCGCCGCCGCCGAATACGGTGTTATCAAAACTTACCTGGATTGGCTGACCAGCTTGCCCTGGGACAAAAGTACCGAAGCGCCCCTGGATATTTTGCTGGCGAAAAAGGTGCTTGATGAAGACCATTACGACCTGGAAAAAATCAAAGAGCGTTTGCTGGAATATCTTTCGGTCCGTAAGCTGCGGAATGACCGCCATCCCCAACCGCCTAAAGTTGATGCTAACGGCGAAGCCACCCCCGCTGCCGAAACCTCGCTGGCTTCTGAAGCGCTTGAACCAACTTCCAACACCCTGCACGATGGACCGATAACCTATGAGGATGTCCACAACTTTAGCGGACCACGCGAACCTATTTTGTGCCTGGTCGGGCCACCTGGCGTAGGTAAGACCAGCCTCGGTCAGAGTATTGCCAGGGCTTTGGGGCGCAAGTTCACCCGCATGTCGCTGGGTGGTATGCGCGATGAAGCCGAAATAAGAGGCCATCGCCGGACTTATATCGGGGCGTTGCCGGGCCGCATTATCCAGGCCATTCGCCGGGCCGAGTCGAATGACCCAGTTTTCATGCTTGATGAAGTAGATAAAATTGGCATGGACTACCGGGGCGACCCCAGTTCGGCCTTGCTGGAAGTGCTGGACCCCGAACAAAACCGGGATTTCCGCGATCATTACCTGGACGTGCCTTTCGATCTTTCCAAAGTTATGTTCATTGCGACGGCTAACCTGCTAGACCCGATTCCGGCTCCGTTGCGGGACCGCATGGAAATTCTACAACTGGCAGGCTATACCGAGGAAGAAAAAGTCCATATCGCTTTCCAGCATCTTGTGCCAAAGCAATTACGCGCTCACGCCCTGACTATGGACGATGCCGATATTGATAATGGGGCTTTGCGCCGGATTATCCGCGACTACACTCGTGAGGCCGGGGTACGCAGCCTGGAACGCGAAATCGCAACGGTCTATCGCAAGATTGCCCGGCGAGTGGCCGAAGGTAAAATTGGACAGGTGATTGTCACTGCCGAAACGTTGAACGAATACCTGGGCAAGCAGCGTTATTTCTCCGATGCAGCCGAACGCACCCAGCAACCGGGTGTAGCGACCGGGCTGGCCTGGACCGAGGTTGGCGGCGATATTCTGTTCATAGAGGCTACTCGTATGCCTGGTAACAAGCAGCTAATCATTACCGGGCAACTGGGCGATGTGATGAAGGAATCGGCCCAGGCCGCGCTTTCTTTGGTTCGCTCCAAGGTTAAAGAGCTGGGAATTGAGCCTGATTTCTATGAGAAAAGCGACCTGCACATCCATATTCCAGCCGGGGCTATTCCAAAGGATGGGCCTAGCGCCGGAATTACCCTGACAACGGCGCTGGCTTCGCTATTGACCGGGCGACCGGTTCATGGCGACGTGGCGATGACCGGCGAGATTACCCTGCGTGGTAAAGTTCTGCCGATTGGCGGCCTCAAGGAGAAGGTGCTGGCCGCTCATCGGGCTGGTATCAAACGCATAATTCTGCCCCGGTTGAACGCCCGCGACCTGGACGACTTGCCAGAAGAATTGCGGGACGACCTGGAGTACTTCCTGGTTGACAATATTGATGATGTTTTGGAAGTAGCCCTCGAAAAGACCGGTCAACCCCATGTAGGAGCCAAAATCAAACCAATTCAGAACGGGCATATGGTTGGCGATGAGGTAATTAAGCCTAAAGCTTCCCGAAAAAGTGCCAAAAAGACTCCCTGAACACTTTAATAATAAAGCAAAAATAAAAGGACAGGCCACCTGGCCTGTTTTTGTTTTAGTAAAACTTAAAGCATTTTAAAGTTGCCCGTCATAAGCTCGATTTGGGAATAACACTCATGGCACGTATCTTGTAATAGTAAGAGACAGAAGCGGCTGATAAATACTTATCAGGAAAGGCCGCCAAAAACTTAAAAGCTTAATCAGTCGCCGGGTTGGCTCTGTATATAACCAGGGCAGTTACCTATTTTGGGTAAGTCGATATAAACTATTTATTCGCCTGACGAGAGAAGATAAATATAAAAGTCTCGGAACTTTTGGAGGCAAGCATTATGGATACCTACCGCAACAATCAAGATAAAGAAAAAGATTTGGAAAACGGTTTTGCTTATCAGTCGAATGATGCGACTGCTTCAGCCCCGACTCAATCGAAGCTGGCAAACAGCACTTTTGGTTATAGCCTTTTGAAAGCTCTGCGCCTTAGCAGCCAGACTCAGGCTACTTCCCACACCGATTATGATGGCGTGGGTCCATCCGTTGAAACCGATACCAATAAAGGGGCCAAGTTCGCCGGTTTTGTGAAATCGCCTACCTCCTATATTGAGCAAACGCCAGTCTACAAGGGCGAATATAAAAATCTTAGCCCGCTCTACTTTAATACCGAACCGGTTGATAATGCCAATGATACCAGTCTTGACCGCACCAAACTCAGTAGCTATAGCCGGGCGCAGTTATTCTTCCTACTCCGTTTAGAGCGGTTCTTGCGGTTGCGCCAGCACTGGATGCAAGCCAGCCCACGTACCGACGAAAACTGGAAGACTGAACTGGTGATGCGGGGCATCTTCAGCGCCCTCCAAGATTGCATAGTTCACGAGGTTGGCGAAGATGGCAAACAACTACTCAAGAAATGGGGTTGCTGCTAATTCTATCGGTTATTTTGTTTATTTGTGCCTGCCCAGGGCCAAAATAATAAAAGATAATAAAAGAATATTATGAATGACGTAACCTTCCCCCGGCTTCTCTCTATAAGGAACCGGGTTTTTTTGTAAGCTGGAAGTGATTATGTTAGACTGCTGATAGAAGAGCCTTTTTATGGTACTGGCAAGACGATTTGGAACTGGTTATAGCTTTAAAATAATTCTGTATACAAGGATTAGGCCGGATGAAAGCGATTATCATTAAAGAACCGGGTGGCCCGGAAGTCATGGAATGGCAGGATACGTCTGACCCTGTGCCACAGCCCCACGAACTGTTAGTGCGCGTGAGGGCGACCGCCATTAACCGGGCCGACCTGCTGCAGCGGCGTGGCCTCTACCCGCCGCCTCCCGGCGCTTCCACCATTCTGGGCATGGAAATGGCCGGGGAAGTGCTGGAAGTTGGCGATGCCTGTGGTAGCGGCTGGCAGCCCGGTCAGCGGGTTATGGCTCTCCTGGCTGGTGGTGGGTATGCTGAAAAAGTGGCAGTTCCGGCGGTCCACGTTATGCCTCTGCCCGAAAACCTTTCTTTTGAAGAAGGGGCTGCTCTCCCCGAAGCTTATCTTACGGCCTATTTAAACCTGTTTGGGCTGGGCGAGTTAAAATCCGGCCAGACGGTCTTGATTCATGCCGGGGGTAGTGGAGTTGGCACGGCTGCGATTCAACTGGCCCGTGAAGCTGGGGCAACCGTCTTTGTAACCGCCGGTTCGGATGCAAAACTGGAACGCTGCCGCCAGCTTGGTGCGATTGGCCTGATTAATTATAAGCAGGTAAAATTTGACCAGAAGGTCAAGGAATTTACCGACGGGCAAGGCGTAGACCTCATTCTGGATTTCATCGGGGCCGACTATTTTGAAGACAATCTTGCCAGCCTCGCTTTATATGGCCGTCTGGTCCTGATCGGCCAGTTGAGCGGTTCTAAAGCCCATCTGGACCTGAGCTTGATAATGCGCCGCCGCTTGCGTATAACCGGCTCAACCTTGCGGGCGCGTAGCCTGGAAGAAAAGGCCGATTTAACCAGGCGGCTGTCCGACTTTGCCCAGCCGCGCTTTGCCGATGGCCGTTTGCTGCCGGTGATAGACTCAGTCTTTCCGGTCAGCCAGGCGGTCGAAGGGCATCGCCACATGGAAACTAATAATAACTTTGGCAAGATTGTACTAAAAGTAGATTAATACACTCTATAATTTAGATAAAATTTATCGCTATGGAAAAGGAAGAACTGATTTACTCGGCGGCCCTGGAAAATATCGTTTTGGTCTTATATCAGCCCCAGGACGTGGTGAATGTTGGAGGCGTAATCAGGGTAATGAGTAACTTTGGCCTCAAGAGGTTGCGCCTGGTGGAACCGGCGGCTTTTGATGCCTACCGCATAGAAGGGATCGCCCATCATACCCAGCCGATTATTGAGGCGGTCGAGTTCTTTCCCGACCTGGAAGCGGCCCTGGCGGACTGCGGGTTTGTCCTGGGAACAACCGCCCGCAAACGAGGCACTCGCCGGGACCGGCTTACGCCGCAACAGGCCGCCCCAGTGGTCCTGGAAGCGGCTCTGAAAAGCCCTGGCACTCCAACGGCTTTGCTGTTCGGGCGTGAGGATAGCGGGTTGCCAAACGAAGCCCTGGACAATTGCCACGCGCTGGTGACTATTCCAACCGGGGCAACCAATCCTTCTTTGAACCTGGCCCAGGCGGCCCTGATAGTGGCTTACGAGTTATTTATAGCCTCCCAGGCCGAAGCCGCTACAGAGAATAATACTGTCGAACAGGTCCACTCGGTTGCCAGTGCGGAGCCGAGCGGTGTACCGCCCCGAAAAGGTCAGACACCTAGCGTTGTCCAGGCTATCCAGTTATTGCAGGAAGATGCCCGACTGGCGACCGGTACGGAACGCGAGCAGATGTTTAAGGCAATGGCCGACTTGCTCTGGGTTCTTTATCCTAATACGACCGAGGAGCGGGTGGCTTATTCCATGAGCCGGTTGCGGGCGGTGCTGTTGCGGGCCGCTCCCCGGCACGATGAAAGCCGGTCTATAGCCCATTTGTTTCACCATCTTATCCAGGTGGTCAACCAGGCTAAGAGTAAACTTCTTTAGGACGGGTGTATTAAACTTTCCAGGGGGTCCGTATTGTTATACATTATAGGAAATAGGAAAAAGGTAATAGGTTACTTTTACAGGGTTTGTATTATTATTAGAACACTGCTAAAAGGTTGGATTAACGTGAGAGATAGTTTCCTATCTCGGAAAGATACCCCGGCTTCAAATGATTTCAGGCCAGAGAGCTAGTTAAATGCCAAAAATTCTTCTAATTGAAGATGATAAATTGGTTAGGATTAGCCTCTCCGAATTACTCATTTCAGAAGGGCTTCAGGTTTATACGGCTGAAAATGGTCTGAAGGGCATAAAAGTCGCCCTGGAAAACCAGCCTGACCTGATTATTTGTGATGTAATAATGCCTGAACTGGATGGGTACGGGGTACTTAAAGAGCTTCGCAAGCACCGTCCTACCACCAATATACCCTTTATCTTCTTGACAGGTCTGGCTAGCCGCGAGGACCAGCGCCTGGGCATGAACTTGGGAGCAGATGATTACCTTTTAAAGCCCTATACCCTAAAGGAAGTGCTTGCCGCGATAAATACCCGCCTATCTAAACAGGCCAGTGTAATCCAGCATTATGTGACGGAGCTTAAAGAGGCTGAGGACCGGCTAAATTCCCTCTTGTTTTACGACAATGTTACTCGCTTGCCCAACCGGGCTTTGCTCGGACGGCGCTTCAACTGGATTAGCGAAGTGGCCGGTATTCGTGCCTCTATTACCTTACTGTCTATCTCGATTGACCGGCTGAACCGGATTAATGAAAGCCTGGGCTTTATACTTGGTGATAGCCTGCTGCGATTAATCGGGTCGCGTTTGCAGTGCCTCATTACCGACCATGACACGATAGCCCGCATTCAAGGAGGCCAGTTTGCTATTCTTTTGCCTACTTCCGATAAGCAGGAAGCTATAAATCTCGCCAAGACCATTATTGAAAAATTAGCCGAGC
>JAYSYV010001155.1:0-1092 GCA_043727245.1 Chloroflexota bacterium
CTTTAACCTGGAGCCAGGGACCGACGGAAGGCCAGGTCAACAAACTCAAAATGACCAACGAACCAGCTTTGGCCGAGGTAATTTTGAGCAACTGCGCCAGCTGGTTTTACGAGCAAGCTTTTCAAGTCCTTAGCACCAAAGTTGCGTTAGAGCCGAATTCCGGGGTCCACCATAGTATCAAGCAACAAATCCCGGTAGTACCAGTTCAACCCACCCCGACTGTTGGAAAAATCATCAGCTTTCCAGTCTTAAACGGCTTACATCAAGTCTACAAAAGAACTGCTTAAGCCTGGGATGGCCCTGGTAGCCAATACAGGGCTTTTGCCGCCTGTTATTAACTCGGTAAGGTGTGCGTTTTGTGTAAATTCGAGTTAATAGCTTGAATTACCTGTTGGGCATGCATTATCATATGCAAGGCCTGCTCGGAAGCGATATGTTTACCCGATTGAGCCTTTACTTCATTAATAAAGGCTTTTAACAGGTGTATTGCTAACCTCGGTTTACCATTTTCCTGGGCTGTCTGGGCTGCGTCAAGTTTTTTGAGCAGACTATGAGTTACCCCGGCATTGTCAATAACCCCCATTGCAGCGGCATGCTGGACACAAACCTGAAGCGATTGGATGGTTGGAGCCATCTCGGGGCATGGCTCCATTGCCTGTGCCGGGGCCGGTACAACTGCCACCAAACCAAGTATTACTGCCACTAGCATCCCAGCAATTATTTTGCGCATTTTATGTTATGTCCTTTTTTCGTTTTAAAACATTCCAAAGCCTTTTTCAGCTCGGTAAAGCATCCAGGGCTTTTTGCAACCGGGATTTGGCTTCGAGAGCCACTTTTGCCAGTTCAGCATTGCCGACTATCCCAAGGGCAGCTTCCGGGTCCATCGCTTTGACCACGCTGCCTCCCCCGCCCTCATCCGCATAAATTATCACGTTGCAGGGAAGTAAAAGGCCGACTTCCAGCTCCACCCCAAGAGCCTGCTCAGCCAGGGGCGGGTTGCAGGCCCCCAGGATAATGTAGGGCCGGAAATCAATGCCGCGCTTTTCCTTGAGGGTTTGCTTAATATCTATCTCGGTCAGGATCCCAAAACCT
>JAYSYV010001156.1:0-1091 GCA_043727245.1 Chloroflexota bacterium
GGCTTTTGCTCTAGGCGCTGCTGTGGATGCTATCGTTTATACCTTTCTCAAGGACGTTAAGTGGCTATGGAGAGCTAACGGTTCTAACGTGTTTAGCGCAGCGGTGGACAGTGTAATTTTCCCGACTGTAGCCTTTGGGGTATTTCTGCCACTGGTAATACTGGGTCAGTTTGCTGCAAAACTTGTGGGTGGGTTTCTTTGGAGTTTGGTTTTAAACTACCGGCGTGAAACCCACCTCGCTTGAGAGGCGAGGTTTAATTTCGTTACCGAGAAAGGTTAAGGTTATGAAGATATCCCAGTTAATACCGGATACGAAGAACACTATTGCGGTCTTCGAGGTATCAGAAACCGATTTCATTGAGGAGCCTGTGCTTTGTTGGGCTTTACTCGACAGTACTCCAGACGTACAGGAAGTAATCGGACTGGTAAAAGAGTCAAGTAATTACCCTGCTTTGATAAGAGTAGATACCCACGAATTAAAGTTCATTGGCTATATAACAGGCAAAGCCAATGCTTAACCATAATACCCAGGAAGCCGCACCATTCAAAGTCGCGGTCAACCGGAATGTAGTAAACAAGGACAAAAATTTCGAGTCGCTTGCCTCAGATTTCCAGAACTATTTACTCACTCAACAACAACTCGCCGCCGAGATTAACCAGGGACACGCCTTCACAACCCATCACGAAGGGCGGCGCAACCAGGATAATTTCAAAGCAGCCGGTTACATTGCCCTTGATTTTGATAAGGCAGACCAGGCACAAATGGATGAAATACTTTCCGATGAGGTAATAAAAAACTACTCCGCTATTTTTTACTACACCCCTAGTTCCACCCTTGAAAACCCAAAGTTCAGGATTATCTTCCAGCTTGAGCAGCCTATGGAAGATGCCGGGGCGTACAAAATAATAGTGGCAGCTTTCATCTGGCGGTTCTCATCTACGGCTGACGGTAGTTGTAAAGACCCCTGCCGGTTCTTTTTTGGCAGTAAGGGTAGTAACCCTAAATATACAAACAGGGTCATACCAAACTCGGAAGTAGGTAAAATCCTCAATACCTATGAACGTGATTTGAAGTACGAAGAAAACCTTCG
>JAYSYV010001157.1:0-3699 GCA_043727245.1 Chloroflexota bacterium
GGACCGCCACGGTTGCGCTGGGTTTGCTTGACCTGGCCGCCGCTTATCACCCGGTCCAGACAGCCGAAGGGCGTTACTCTTTTGGGATGCGGGCCGGGATAGGCCAGGGCAAGCTTGAAATACTGCACCTGGGTTCCGCCGCTGCCGGGTGGGTCTTAATTATGCAGGGCGAAGCTTTGCACCAGGCCCGGCAAGCAGTTGAGCAAGCCGCCTGGGGTGAGGCGGTTGGCTGGCCGGGCGGCCCCCTCAAACCGACCGGCCATAGCGGGCCTTCCGCGCAGTCTGCTACCCCCAATTTGACCATCCTTTTTGGTGAGGAAGACCAGGTTTCGATTTACAACCGTCTTGCTCCTTACCTGCCTCGTGTCCTGGCTCAAAAGATAAAACTGGCCCCGGAAGCCCCGGTCCCGGCTGAATTCCGCCGGGTAGTAAATGTCTTTATAATTCTGCCAGACCTGGATTTATCGCAGGATGCCAGCATGATCGTTCTCCAGCATTATTACGGCACGATTCAGCGAGTTTGCAGCGGCCTGGATGGCCGAGTCCACCAGATTGTACCTGGCTCGGTCGCAAATTCGGTCAGCCTGCATCTTACCTTTGGGTCGTTAAATTCCAGCAGCGATGATGCCGAACATGCCTTGCGGGCGGCCCTGGCGGTGCGTGATTTGCCGGTTCCCTCCGGCGTTTTACCGTCTATCAGTATTGCCAGCGGCAACGTTTATACCGGCAGTATCGGTACAGTAACCTGCCAGCGTTACACCGTGCTGGGCGAGGCGGTCAAACTGAGCAAACAACTGGCCCAGGCAGCCCTGGAGATTGGCTCCGGTGTGCTGCCGGTGGACCGTTACACTCGCGAAAGAGTGGGATTGAGCTATATTTTTGCTGAAGAATTACCCCTAATACTACCCGGCCAGCCTTACCCGGTTCGCATCAATCCTTTGCTGGCTTCCCGGCCTCAGCCCTGTAGCCTGGCTTCTTACCTGAAAGAGGCCACTTTCGTGACGACTCCTCCAGCCGATTTCCCGGTTTCTTTTGATGAGATGCTCGCCGGAAAAGACCGGGTTTTTGTGCTTGCGGACTCCGGCCAGTTTTATCCGCTGGCTGAAAACTGGTTAAAGTCCGGCGGTAAGGGCGCTGCCGGAGCTTGTTTGCCCAACGCGGCCAGTTCAGTGCCTTATCTGGCCTGGTCCGGCCTGCTCGGAGGGCTTATCGGCCTGAACGATACGGACAGCCGGACCGAAAAAGCGGTCAAACTTTCCCAGGTAGTTTCGCGTTTCGCGCCGGACTACGTTCAATATAGCGGTTGGTTGAGCCAGCTAATCGGCCTTGTGCCAGAACAACCGGGTTTCCGCTCGCAAATCGGAGGACCCCAGCGAGAGCAGTTCAGCCAGTTTGTAATCGAATTACTGCGCGGTTTGTCCCAGGCCAATCCCTTGTTAATAATCATTAATAACTTACAATGGAGTGACGAGCCGGGCCTTTTCCTGCTGGGCCAGGTTGTACGGGAACTTGGAGAAGAACCAATCCTCTTTTGCTTGACCCTACAGCGCGGCAACCCGGCCATTGATTCGCAAATAGATGCGCTGCCGGGATTAGCTGGTTGAGCTAAAGTTATAAGGCCAGGGGTAATAATATTAGCAGTAATTGGACCCATTGGACCCATTTCTAATACCCATCCCTGTATAATAAAGCTGACAAACTTTATAAATTATGGTATGCTTTTGCCTGTCCATAGCAAGAAAATTATCATCTGATTTTTCAATGATGAAAAAATTAGAAAAATAGAAGACAACTGCCAGGTTGTGGTAAGTATTTCGCATATATGATTTACTGGAGGGATTACCCACAATGACTTCAGAGGGTACAATAACACCTGATACCAGAAAGCCCCAGACTCTTTTTGAAAAAATCTGGGAGGCGCACGTAGTCCGGGAAGTGCCGGGCCAATCTACCATTCTGTATATTGACCGCCATCTGGTCCATGAAGTTACGTCATCGCAGGGTTTTGAAGGACTTAGATTAGAGAAGCGGCCTGTCCGGCGGCGTGATGCTACCTTCGCCGTAATAGACCATAATATTCCGACTACCCCGATTGGAAAGTATGGGGCCAGGCATAATGTACCGATAATTGACCCCCAGAGCGCCTTGCAAATTGCTACCCTTGAGCAGAATGCCCATGATTTTGGTATCACTCTGTTCGACCTGGATGACGTTCGCAATGGGATTGTCCATGTAACGGCTCCCGAACAGGGTTTGACTTTGCCCGGTACGACGGTCGTCTGCGGGGATAGCCACACCGCCACCCACGGCGCTTTCGGAGCGCTGGCCTTTGGGATTGGAACCAGCGAGGTAGAACACGTCCTGGCGACTCAGACGCTTTTACAGGCCCGCCCGAAAACGATGGAAGTGCGTGTCGAAGGTTCCTTGCCGGAAGGCACTACCGCCAAAGATTTGGTACTTTACATAATTGGTCAACTCAGCACCAGCGGCGGCAACGGCCATGTCATCGAGTTTACCGGCTCGGCCATCAGCTCGCTTTCAATAGAAGGCCGGATGACTGTCTGCAATATGGCGATTGAAGCCGGGGCTAAAGCCGGAATGATTGCTCCCGACGAGCTAACTTTTAAGTGGCTGGAAGGTCGCCCTTACGCACCCAAAGGCGAAGCTTTTGACCAGGCTGTAGCCGCCTGGCGCAAACTGCCCAGCGACCCCGGTGCGGTCTATGACAAAAGCGTGCTGCTGGATGCCTCCGATGTCGCGCCGCAAGTCACCTGGGGTACAAACCCCGGCATGACTACCGAGGTAACAGGCGAAGTGCCAGACCCGGAGAAGTTTGAAGACCCCATGAAGCGTTCGATGGCCCGCCGCGCCCTGGAATACATGGGTTTGCAAGCGGGAACGCCCATGAAAGATATAATGCTCGACCGGGTTTTTATCGGCTCCTGTACCAACAGCCGTTTAGAGGATTTGCGGGCGGCGGCTCAGGTCGCCAGAGGCAAACAAGTCGCCCCAACCGTCCGGGCTATGGTCGTGCCGGGCAGCGGGCTGGTCAAGAACCAGGCCGAAGCGGAAGGTTTGGACCTGATTTTCAAAGAAGCCGGATTTGAGTGGCGCGAACCGGGTTGCAGCATGTGCCTGGCAATGAACGGTGACCAGTTGGCTGAAGGCGAACGCTGCGCCAGCACCTCCAACCGCAACTTTGAAGGCCGTCAGGGTAAAGGCGGACGGACCCACCTGGTCAGCCCGGCTATGGCGGCAGCGGCGGCAATTGCCGGGCATTTCGTAGACATCCGAGAGTGGAACCAGGGGGCGAACTAAACTATGGAAGCTTTTAACACTTTGAACGGCATCGTAATGCCGCTGGACCGCTCCAACGTTGATACCGATATGATTATCCCGGCTTCTTACCTGAAGTCAATCAAGCGGACCGGCTTTGAAGACGGTCTTTTTGCCAACTTACGCTACAACAAAGATGGTACGCCCAACCCCGATTTTATCTTGAATGAGCCGCGCTATAAGAACGCCTCCGTTTTGCTGGCTCGTGAGAATTTCGGCTGCGGTTCTTCGCGGGAACATGCCCCCTGGGCTTTGCAGCAGTACGGCTTCAAAGTTATCATTGCTTCCGGGTATGCCGATATTTTCTACAACAATTCTTTCAATATCGGCCTGTTGCCCATTATCCTCAAGCCGGAAGAAATT
>JAYSYV010001158.1:0-1090 GCA_043727245.1 Chloroflexota bacterium
GGCAGCCACTAGTACAGTTGTTTTTGGCGACAGTGCGGCCTTTAATCAAACCGGCACACTGGTTTTTGGAGCTATTCCAACTATAAATGCCACTGAACCGTTCACAGTGATAGTAACTGTACAGCAGGGTTCTCCGGCTGCTACGGCTACCGATTACACTGGCCCGGTTTATCTAACCTTCAATCCAAATACTAATGGGGCTTATTTTTACGGGCAAACTACTGCTTTTGCCGGGAGAGTAACCGCAGGTATAGCTACTTTCACCAATTTGATGATTGACAAAGCGGATACGGTTACAGGCTACTCTTTTACAGCATTACTACCCGTTGGCCTGGCTAATCCTAACCCGGTCACAAGCAATACATTCCTGGTAAATAGCTATTCAAATAATTGCAGTCGTTGGTTATATTCTCAAATTGCACCTATCCCAACTGATAACTGTGCCGGGACCGACCTGGCTACAGTCTTAGGTTCAGCGAATGCCCTACCTGTCTATGTTGATCATAGAGCGGCCAGTGGTTTCGCGGGCCAGGCTACTTATACTCTCACTCAACCTTTAAATTTATTGGCTAGCGCCAAGTTAGATGCAGGGTGTTCCTCTACCGGGAATGCTCAGGGTTTGCTACTTTATGTAGATCCAACCAATAAATTAAACCTGGGTGGTAGCAATTTCCTGCGTGGAATTTATATATCGGGTACTTCTAATTCCACGGCACTTTTGTCAGCAACAACTGCTAGAGCTAACCAAATCAGTTGTACGAAGGTGGTAATAGAGGAGAGGCCACCGCCGAACTGAGTGAAAGAGGGGGTTGGATTTAAATTCAACCCCCTCTTTTTTGTTATCCGCCAATCGTGAAGCTCACCGTCCCGCTACTTCAACTTATTCTCCCTGATAATAAACTCTTTCACTTCAACACCTCATTTAAACCCGCTTCTGTAATTATATTTAGATTTTGCAGAATAGTTACCTGGCCCTTAATGGCACGTAAGTTGCACCTAAAAAGAAAATACTGCGAAGTATGATTATTTAGCATAAGGAATCGCTTCGACTCATTCTGGCGAGTCAGGCTGAACTACTATAAAGATGGAT
>JAYSYV010001159.1:0-3696 GCA_043727245.1 Chloroflexota bacterium
TGGGCCAGGATAGCCGTCCCGGCGGTAGCCTGTTGAACCTGGGACGGTTCCAGGTCTTTACCGCTGAATTTGCTTTTTAACTCGGACAGGTCAATATGCACATCGCGCCGGATACCATCGAGGTAGTTGCCCTGGATACCCAGGAACTGGTCCAATCCTCGCAAAGAGTCTAACACCAGTTCGTGCGCGGTATGGTAATACTCGGCTGCGCCACTATCGTACAAGACCCGGCCCCCATCAGGCTCATTTAACTGGGCGTTCATCATTCTTAAAGTGGCCCAGGCTTCGCCAAGCTCGGCGTAGGTGCTGGCGCAAATTCCTACATTCCATAATATTTCTTCGGCTGCCATAAAATTACCTTGCCAACTTTCAAACTTTCAAAAGGTGATAGCGGATGCCGGTTTAAACCAGGCTTTCAACAGGTCGTGGTGCTGCGGCTGTATGAGGCCAAAAATGTCCGGGGAAAGTTGCAGGCCCAGGCTGGTCAGGGCCAACACACAGCTAAGTGGGTCAATCAGGCGCTCCCCGGTCAGCCATTCTTCCAGGATTGCTACGGGCAACCCCTCGGCGTTAGTCTGGCTGTTCAAAATAGTGGCCGAAATTATATCGGCCCGTACTCCATCTGCGGTTTCCCGGCTGAATTGATTTCTAAAAACTTCCCAGGCCGTCTCCTCGTTCATCAGGGCCAGTATCCGACCATAGGCGCTGCGGAGGCGGGTATTGCCGCGTTCGGCCAGCTTTTCCAGACTCGCCGGAAGCTTTGGAAACTGGCGAGCCAGCCGTTCGATAAGAGCCTCAACTACCACCGAATCCTCAACCAGCACCGCCAGGGTCAGGGCTTCGAGGGCATCCGTTTCATCAAGGGTAAGTTTGTCCTGGGTCGCAGCCAGTTGGCGAGCTTTAAGCCCGGTATATTCTTCGTTATATTCCGTGAAATCCAGGTTAAAATCAAAAGTCTGCTTGCCAGCAGCCTGGTTTAGCAAGGTCAGGTCAGACCAGATGGGCAAGCCATTGGGCTGGCGGCGAAAATAGGCCCGGCCTTCGGCTGCTCCCAATATTTCCACACGGCCCGGTTCAATCCGGCAATCGTTCAGACGAGCCAGGATTTCCAGGAAGGCAAAACCTTTTTGCTCAACCTCGGCCAATATCTGATTGATGTGGTCTAAGCGGCCGGGCATTTTACCTTCCGATTTCTTTGTATGTGGGTGTTGTTAGTAGTTTCCCGGAGGATACCACTTTTAGCCCGGTTTGTACAAACTCAAAATAAAAGTTTAAAGTAGTTTAGATTGCTTTAAACCTGATTTTACCCCTGTAAACTGGCTGCCAGCGTTGACCTGTCTGAAGTGTCTTTTAGTGCTTATAAAACAGTCATAAGGATGAGGCTCCGGTAAGCCTCATCCTTAGAGTGGAGGTACTAAACGCCGAGGGAAGATTCAAACTTGACGGCATCCTCAACCCAGTCAAAGCCTAGCTCAACAATCTTGTTCAAGACATCCAGCATATCCTCGAAGCGTGGAACAATCCGGCTCTCGAAAGAACTGCGGGTCTTCTCAGCCGACTCGCCGACCCAGAAGTTCGAAGTCTGGCGATAGATGTCGCGCATATCGTTAGTTTTGTTGCCCAACTGCTGGTTCTTCTGCTTGTTGTCGTCGAAGAGCGCCCGCATTGCCGGGGGGAAAATCTGAGCGCGGTCAGCTACGTTGATCTTAATAGTAATCTCGATAAAAGCGGGCGAACCGTAGTCGCTCTTGGCTCCTTCGGAGGCGAACTTTTCTACCAACTGGTTGACTACATCCTTGCAGGCGCTGTTGAAAGCGTTGTTAGCCGCCACGACTGCGTTACCGACCTGGTTGATAGCCGCTTCTGCCGCTTTAATCAAAGCTCCGAAACCGATGGCGAAAGTCAGGATAGAGGCCGCTTCGAGAACCGCCGAAACGTCCTGGATTAACTTGAGAAGGTCTTGAGTTGCTTTTTCCATTTCGCTCAGGGTCTGAAACATCTGTTTGGGTTCGAGAATAATGCTGCCGCCACTCATTATAATCTCCTAATCTTCCGGGAAGTTGTTACCCGGAAATACTAAATAAATATACTTGAAGGTCTGGTTTTGCCGGTAAAATTCTCGGCGCTGTTTGAAGACACTTTGATTGTAAAGCCACCTGGCCTGGAATAGAAGGGACAAAATTGGTACAATATTGATACATTTGACCCCAAAACCAGGACAAGTAGCTGCCCCGGTTTTAGGATTTACCGGGTTAAAAAGTATAAAGTTAGCAAGACTGCAAACAATAGAAACAGCCCAATTACAATATACAGTAGGGTATTGGAAGACCTGACCGGTTTCGGTTGACTTAGCGATCTGAAGGCTATTGTTTCGTCTGCATCGTCAGACAAATTTGCCGGGTTGACCTTATAACCGGAATAATTGGGGTTCAGCCTGGCCGGTGGAACCGGGTCGAAAAACGGCTCATTCTGGTTACCCTGGTAAATAGATGCCAGTCTGGCCGGAGGCATTGGGTCGAAATACTGATTAGGGGCTGGCCGGGGCGGTGGAACCGGGTTGCCGGAATAATTAGGAGCCAGCCTGGCCGGGGGAACTGGCTCGAAATACTGATTAGGGGCTGGCCTGACCGGTGGCGGCGGGTCGAAATAAGTGTTTGCGAAATTCTTTAAAGTTTGGGAATCAATATCGGTGGCCTCGCCGGTAAAAGGGTTGGGCGCGGCTAATAAAGAATTGGCGGCGGCTGGTTGCGGCGACTTAGCCGGTTGCGCTGGTGGAACCGTTCCGGCTTTTGGAACCATGACGATGTTGGCATGGTAGATGGTGCTGCCGTCTTCCCAGGGTTCATTATCGTTTTCGGCTTCCAGGCGGCCATGCTCCTGGAGCCGCACGAAATCAGGCAGGTCGCGGTCAAGATAGAAAAAGTGACAAAAAGCCTGGTGGTTCTTGACGGTGGTAATCGGGTTGATGAGTCGCACCGGGTAATCCGGGTCGGCCAGGAGCTGGCGGGCGGTCATCAAGTCGCCCGAACTGGGCCTTTCCAGGGTAGCAGGGTGTTTGTGCCATTCACCCACGTAATCGGAGCCGGGGAAACTCTGGCGCAGCCGGGTTAATTCGGCGTTCGCATAGTCCGTATCCACGGCAAAGCTGTACTGGGCGTGTTCGGCCATCGGTCCGCTGCCGGTAGCTCCCACCAGATAAACTGTGTCGTTATCCAACCAGCTACCTACCAGGATACCGCCTGTTTCCAGTCCCTGGCTATCATAGCGCAAAGTTTCTTGACTTATAAAGCTCAAGACTCTGGGAGCGGCCAGCACTGTAATATTGGTTACGTTATTGGCGGTTCCGGGATTGGTGTTAGGATTAGTGTCATTTCTAATAGTTTCAGACATGAATTTCTCCACAACTGGCAATATATGTATCCGTGCCGGGGTCGTTATGGACATTTATATAGAAACTACCGGTGGTTAAAGTCGTGTAATCAACCTTAATTACGGTAGTTGAGGTGGCTTTCCCCTCAGTGGTAGTCCTCAGAGTTTCGAGGTCGAACTTGATGTCACCTTGATTGGTGCAAGTCCCCACGTGAATGTGGACTTTATGCTGGCCGGGGTCCAGACCGGTTACATCTAAAGTAACTCTAACCGAACCGCCCGGCAGCTCGGTCAGAAGCATGCTGCCGGTAACTTTGGTTCCGTTCT
>JAYSYV010001160.1:0-3694 GCA_043727245.1 Chloroflexota bacterium
GCCTGTAAATCGCCCGTCCGGGCATATTTCAAGAAAGTCTTGAGCGCCTTCACCCCCTCCGAGGTAGTCCGGTTCAGGTCAAGGTCGTCCTCGGTCAGGTTGGTGAAAACCTCGCAACGCTGACGGGCGCGGGTAATAAGCACGTTCAGGCGGCGTTCCCCCCCTTTAGCCGTCAGTGGGCCAAAATTGAGAGTGATTTTCCCGGCGGTATCCCGCCCATAGCCGATACTGATTAAAATCACATCCCGCTCGTCACCCTGGATATTTTCCAGATTTTTGACAAAAAAAGGTTCGTCCGGGTGAGCCACGAAAAAGCCCTCGCAGGAACTATCTCCCCGGCGGAGCAGTTCTAACTGTTCCGTCACCGCCTCGCGTTGGGCCATACTAAAAGTCCCCACCCCCAGAGTCAGTTCGGGGTGCTGCCGAGCGTGTGCCATGACCGCCTGGGCCACCGCCTGGGCTTCAGCCAGGTTGGTCCGGCTTTTGCTGCGGTCGTAGGTAGCCTGGGGCAAATGATGAAAAATCAAGCCGCTTTCCAGGCGGGCATTATCCGGGCTGGGGAAAATAATCAGCTTATTTTCGTAAAATTCCGAGTTGGAAACAGCAATCAACGATTCGTGACGGCTGCGGTAGTGCCAGCGCAACATACGCGGCCTGGTTACGGTCTTGAACAGAGTCAGGATACTTTCAAAATCGCCGCTGGTATTGGCCGAAGCTAAATCCTCGTCATATTCTTCTTCTTCACTGGTCGGGCCATCGTCCTGGGTCAGCCGCTCGAAGAAGCTGCTGGGCGGTAGCTGGCGGTCGTCCCCGGCTACAACCAGTTGGCGGCCTCTCAGAATGGCCCCAAAAGCATCGGCTGGCCGGACCTGGCTGGCTTCATCGAAAATCACGATGTCAAAAGTTAATTCGCCAGGAGTAAGGTAGGCCGCCACCGACAACGGACTCATCATAAAGACCGGCTTGATGCTTTGAATAACCGGCCCGGCGGTCTTTAACAACTTGCGGATAGCGATATGGCGAGTCTTTTTCTCAATCTCGCGTTTTACAACCCGCAATTGGCCTACCCAGGCTTTCTCGATATTTTGCCCGACCGCTTCAACCTTACGGGCATTCAATAGGGTCAGTTTTGCCCGGTTATGCTCCAATATCTGCCGGTCCAGGCGGCGGAACTGGTTGATGACCTGTTCGTGGCTGTCCCGCTGAAATAGGTTCAGAGGTTTACGGTCCCGGTAGGCCAGGTCCAGCAGAGCTTCCAGCCAGTTTTTTTCAAAAGCCGTTTCCAGGTAAAGCCCTGCTTCCGGCCAGCTATCGGCGGCCCGTGTATACGCCGTCAATCCGGCCACCTCACACCGCCGCACCAAATCGTTGTAGCTGACAATTTCAGGCCAGCTCGCCAGGTGGGTCTGCCAATCCCCAATAACTTTTAGCTGGATTTCAAATGGCAGCGCCACCAGCGGTCCAGCCTTGCCAGAGCGGCTTGTTTCGTCCAGTTGAATCAGGTCAACCACCTGCCGGACAGCCTTGCTATGAGCGGCAACGGCCCGTTCCAGTTCAAGTAAACTTTGCTTGAAAGAAGCTAAATCCGGTTGAGCGGGCAGGAAAGCAAGTAAACTGGCCGGACCTTCACCCCGCCGGATTCTAAAGTGCAAATCGGCGGCAAAGGCGGCCTGAGCAGCCAGTTCAGGCCAATCGCTGTTCAGACTCTGCCAATTCCGACCGTAAAGAAAAGCGCCCAATCCCTGGGTTTGGTCCCAGTTCGCCTTTAACTGTTGAGCCAGAATCAGGTCTTTGACCAGTGCCAGTTGAGCTTCTTCCGAGGGGAGCGGCCCGTTCAAGAGGGAAGCCAGTTCAGCTTTGGCCTTTTTGTAAGGTCCGGCCAGGCCGCGCCAGAATTTCGAGCCGTATTTTCCCAGGGTATCGCCCACCTGCGTCAAATTCTGCGTCCAGGCTTCCGGCTTAACCAGGCTTGCATACTGCCGGTAAAATCCATTCAACTGCTGCCCCACGGCTAAAAGCTGTTGAAGCAGTCCGGCCTGGTCCAACCATTCGGGCGCGGCCAGGTTCAACCCGTAAAGCGGCGGGGCGGCCTGAAGCATAGGCGAAAGACTAAATTCCCAGGAACGGTCCGGCACAGCCAAATTCAGGGAAACCGCTACCTGTTCCACGCTGGCTTTTAGCCGTTCAATCGCCCCGCTCGCACTTCGCAGGGCCGCCTCCAGGTCTTGACGGTCGCGCACACCCTGGCTTTCGCGCTGGCTGCCCCAGAAAGGATGGCGGGCCGGAGAACCGATAGCCCGGAAAAGCCCGGCCAGTTCTTCTATCAAAGCTTTGAGGCGGACATATTCCGACCACGACCACTCGTGCGAACCGTCAAAAGGCAAATCGGGCAAGCTCTGGCGAGAATTTACCCGGTTCAAACGAATCAGTTCGCCCACAATCTGAAAAGGCGTTTTGCGGCTCTCCCCGACCGGCGTGTTAATCGCCTCGGCATAGGCGTTCAGGCGGTCGCGGTTGGCCGTCAGCAGGGCCAGTTCTTGCTCGAATGAATCAAGAGCGGGCCGGGTCGGGTTAAGGGTCCGGGCCAGGTCAGCCAGCACCGCTTTTTTATTGGCCTTGTGACTGTGCAGTTCCAGGCAGGCTTCACCCAGGCCCAGATTGTCCAGGCGGCGCTTGACCACTTCCAATGCCGCCATTTTCTCAGCCACAAACAACACCGTCTTGCCCCTGCCGAGCGCTTCAGCGATTAAATTAGTAATGGTCTGGGATTTGCCTGTACCGGGTGGGCCATGTATAACCAGATTGCGGCCCTGCTCAACATCCAAAACCGCCATGACCTGGGAGCTATCAGCATCCATTACCAGATTGAGGTCAGCCGGGGTCAAATAATGGTCAAGCGAAGCTCCTTCAGGGACCGGGTTAGCCGGTTCAACCAGGCCACCCACGAATAGACCCTTCAAGATAGGATGTTCCAGGGGACTCTGACCGCTGGGCCAGCCCTCCGGGGCCAGGTCTTTGTAAAGCACCTGCTTGGCAAAAGAGAAAAAGCCGAGCGAAATAGCCCTCCGGTCCACCCTCCAGCGGCGCAGCCCACTCACCGCTTGCTCGACCTCATTAAAGTACGCCTCCAATTCTAATTCTTCCGGTTCGGGCAGGTGCGGCAAGTTCAGGCCAAAATCAGCTTTGAGCTTGTTTTCCAGCGAAAGATTGTGGCCCAGGTCTTCTTCGGTATAGCGCAACTTGAAGCGTTCCCGCACGTCCGAGCGCACGATTTCCACCGGGATTAAGAGCAAGGGGGCGCGGTGAACCTGTTCGCTGCTATCGGCCTCATACCAATCCAGCATACCCAGCGCCAGGTATAGAATGTTGACCCCCTGGTCCTCGATACTGCTGCGGGCATCGTAAAAGATTTTGAGCAACCGCTTTTGTAAATCGTCGGTTGGTAACGAAGTTTGCAGCTTAGAGTCGGTGTAACGCCGTTCCAGTTCACCCCTTTCGCTCTCCGGCAGAGGCGATTCTTTACTGACCGGGGCATCCGGCAAAACCGGGTATTCGGGCGGATTAACGGCTTGCCAGTTAGTAGAAGCAGCCCCAAAACCCTGGCCCGGATTTGGCCCAGGCTGACCCGGCGCTGGAAAAGTGTAAATAGGGGCATCTTCACCGGAAAGAGCAGCCGAATCAAAGCTGGCCGGGG
>JAYSYV010001161.1:0-3692 GCA_043727245.1 Chloroflexota bacterium
AAATCCGGGTAACTACCAGGTAGTCAAGCTCACCTGATAGCTTATTTTCCACACGAATACGCACTTATTTCTCCTTCAACTCTCCAATGATATTTAGCACAGGTAGTCCACAACGGGGCTATCTAATAAAGGTTAGTCCATTTTACACCAAAAGCTATTTAGGGCGCAATTAACCCTTTTGCCGTGCCAGGCTTAAATTTGCTTTACCTGAATAGCGCCCGATACCGCCGGATTCCAGCCGCTTGCACGGTGCGCCTGTTTGATTGATTCCAATTGTTCCAGGATGGGCGGCTCAAAGGTGGTGGACCGGCGCAAGTTCATATCCATGTACATTGCCAGCCGCTCGTCGTAGGCGGCCAGTCGGTTATGGGTCAGGCTGATAATATAGTGCATGAAATGAATGCGTTTGTGGTCATAATCAATCAGGCCACTGTGGATTTCGATTTCCTCCCCTTCCCGCAATTCGTTTACATAACTGATAACCTGGCGCAAAGCAAACATGCCGCGTTTCCCCGGTTGAAAGAGTTGCCGGTGTATTCCCAGGCTTTGGAAAAAATATTGCAGGGCCATATTGCCTACGTGAGTATAATACATCACGTTCATGTGGCCGTTCAGGTCCATATAGTCGGCGGGAATAGTTTGCCCGTGAGTGCGGGGTAATTTTAACGCCTGTTCTAACAGGCTCCCGGCCTTTTCGGAATTGGACATTTTAGCTTTCCTTGAAAAAAACGTTAAACGAACCCGTATTATAACAGTCAGAATTTGAGCTGGCTAATCAAAAAGCTTGTAACTCAGGCAAAACCCCCCGGAACACTACTCGGCTTTGAGGTCACTGGTTAGTGACCACTTCCCATAAACGTTGTGCGTGGGGACTGCCTCCTTTGGGTGACAGAGGAAGCGCACTCCTTACTCAGCTTTGCTGAGGTATTCCTCTTAACCTCTTGCTTAAACTCTGCATATATGGTAGATTGTAGCTACTATACAGAGAACAAATTCGCCTGAATTTAAGACAAACTAAAGGGTTTTCAATGGCGGCAAATCCGCAAAATTACCCCCGCCGGGTGATTACCAGTTTCACGCTGCGTTTCATGCGTGAAGCTGAAGAATTCCCGGTGGAAATAGTCGTTCCGCCTCTCCCGGCTGAAATGGTCCCGCTTGAACCCGATTTAGCAGGCCGGACCGGGGCCGCCTGGCGCGGTGTGGTCAAACACAGCCAGAGTGGCGCGGAACAGCCCTTCTCAAGTATGACCGAAGCCGAGAATTTTATAAAAAATACATTGAAGACTGACCGGATTTTAAGGGCCGCCCTGCACGTTTAGTTCTGGGATAACCGGGCTTGCCTGAATTTGCTCAATGAGGAGATACTTTGATGAAGCGCAAAAACTTTATAAACTTTTACCTGTTGACTGCCTTAATGCTGGTGCTATCTACGCTGATAGCAGCCTGTGGCGACAGTACGGCCACTTCTGTACCGGCCACCACTGCGGCAGTTGTAACGACCACTGCCTCGACAACTGCGGCGGCTGTTGTTACAACCGCTGCTGCGGCTACGGCGACTGGAACTACCGCTGCTGCGGCCACCGTGGCGGCTGCGACAACTGCCGCTGCTTCCGGCACGAACGCCGGTAAACCCCTGGTCATTGGCCTGATTACTTCCCGCACCAGCGCCCTATCTTACTACGGTGAGATGCTGGAAAAAGGCTTCGCGATTGGCCTGGATTATTTCACCAAAGGAACCAACAAAATCGAAGGCCGCGAGGTAAAAGTCCTGATTGAGGACGATAACGGCAGCCCGGAGAAAGCTGTTGATGCCGCTCGCAAACTGGTCCAGCAAAATGGAGCCGAAATCCTGGTGGGTACGCCGGGTAGCCCGCAAGCCCTGGCGATTGCCGCCGTTAACGAAAAAGAACTCAAGAAAATATTTATTGTGAGTCCAGCCGCCGCCCCGGCCCTGACCGGCGCTAATTACAGCCGTTATAGCTTCCGTACCTCCCGTAATACCGACATGGACGCAGTAGTTGGAGCCGCTTACGCCGCCAGCCTGGCTACCAAGTCCAAGAAGATTGTCAGTTTCTACCAGGATAACGCTTTTGGACAGGGCGCTAACTCTGGCTGGAAGGAAATCGCTACCAAGACTGCTGGTATCCAGTGGATCGAAGTGGCTGTGCCGCCCGCCGCGACCGAATTTACACCGTACATCCAGAAAGTTCTGGACGCTGCGCCGGACGTGATGGTGCTGAATTGGGCTGGGACGACCGGAGCGAAACTTTTCCAGCAGATGAAAGATAACGATCTCTTTAATAAAATTGTGGCGGTCAGCCCGGTTGGTGACGCTGCTACCATCAAGGCAGCCGGTGAAGTTTTAATTGGCACTCAGGGTGTGGGCCTCTACTGGAACCAGCTCCCCAAGAATGCCGAGAACGATTATTTGGTCAAGACCTACAAGGCTAAATACAATACTTTCCCCGATGTTTTCGCCCCGGACGGTTTCGCAGCGGCCTCAGCTATCGTGACGGCTCTGGCTAAAACCAGCGGCGATACTGACCCTGAGAAACTCATCCCGGCTATGGAAGGCATGTCTTTCCTCGCTCCCAAAGGCAAGGAAACTTTCCGCAAAGAGGACCACCAGGCGCTGCAACCGATGTACATCGTGAAGATGGTGAAGGATACTACTGGAACCTATGACTTCCCCATCCCACAGCTAATCAAGGAGTTTTCGGCGGAAGAATCGGCCCCACCTATCCGCAAGAAGTAGTCAGTAGCTGGTGGTCGGTAGTCAGTGGCTAGTTTTAATCTATTAACAAGTGTAAATTTTGATGATAAACTTGTTAACGGGGCGGCTCTAAACTAATCAACTGATTACTGACCATTGGCTTACCGGCTTCTGGTTACTGCGCCAGATTCTAACCTGAATTTACTGACTACTGGCTACTTTTATTCCAAAATGATAAATACACTCAGCCAATTGAATATTCTTCAGACCGAGGAACTTAGCCGGGCTTTTGGCGGACAGGTCGCGGTCAATGGGGTTTCCCTGACCGTCCGGCAGGGTGAATTTAAGAGCATTATCGGGCCAAATGGGGCCGGGAAAACCACCCTGTTTAACCTGATTAGTGGCATGCTGCCGCCCAGCGCGGGCCGGATAATCTTCGAGGGGCAGGACATCACCCGCCGCCCGGCCTTTTACCGGTCTAAACACGGCATTGGCCGCTCGTTTCAAATGACGACCATTTTCCCTAACCTGACCGTCCTGGAAAATGTCCGGCTGGCTGCCCAGAGCCGCGAACTTCATGCCTTCAATTTCTGGCAACCGGCCAACCGCTTTGTCCAGGACGAGGAGAAGGCTTTCGCTATCCTGGATATGGTTATGCTGGGTGGCCGCGAGTTGCAGATGGCCCAGACCCTTTCCCACGGCGACAAGCGCAAGCTGGAAATAGGTATTTTGCTGGCGACCAATCCCCGGCTTCTGTTACTGGATGAACCGACCGCCGGGATGAGCCGGGACGATGTGCCGGGTATTATCGAGGTGGTCCAGCGCATCAAACGGGCCGGGGGCCGGACCGTGATGCTGGTCGAACACAAAATGGATATGGTTATGAACGTCAGCGATTCGGTGATGGTAATGCATTATGGTGAGCTTATCGCGGACGGTTCGCCACAGGAGATAGCTCAAAATGAGACTGTCCAATCAG
>JAYSYV010001162.1:0-1088 GCA_043727245.1 Chloroflexota bacterium
TGGACATCTCCATGCGGGGCCGCCGCGCCTTCATGTGTGTACCCTGCGCCCGCACAGCGGATTTACAGCAGCAAAAAGAACTTAAAGTAAGGCGCGGGACGCACCGGCAAAAGCAAGAGGGGATACGCGCAAGCAAGAAGCTTATGGGAGTCGAATACGAACACCAGTATCACAGCCCTGACGGTAAGGCTTATATCATCACCAACCAGGGCAGTAATATCTACCGGGTTGAGAAGGTGTGCCAGGACTGCCGGAGAACTGACGATTTGGTCCGGGGCTGGTGGGCGCCTATCTTCAGCTCTTTCAACAAGAGCGGACACGAAACAAAGCCGGTTCTGCTTTGTCAGGACTGCTACCGGTTGCAAATTGAGGAATACGCGAAGTTAGAAAGGAAGGCAAGTTGATATGACCAGAACCTTAATTATCATCCTGGGAGCAATCCTGGTGCTGACCGCAAACGTGGCCCTGGTCGTCTTTTGCTGGGTGGTTGAGTGGGCCAGGGAGATGCAAGAAAGGCAGGTGAAACTTGGTTGAGATTGTGGAAAAACCAACAATAGCAATAGATTTAACTAAAGTAACTTCAAAAGATATTCAGAAGGCTCTTAAACAAAGGTATCAGCCAACAGGGGTTCAGTTTGGTATATCCCAGTGGGTTTACTTTTCAAACCTTAGAACCGGTACAGGTTATAGCAAGGGCTGTGAGCAAGAGTTGGACGGGTGGTGTATGCAGCTTTGGGGGGAGAAGCACCGTATTACTTTTGAAATAAAGATTAGCCGGTCTGATTTTTTAGCTGAAATCAAGAAACCCCTAAAACGCCGGTTGGGTCTTTTGCTCAGTAATGAGTTTTACTTTGTTACCCCTAAAGGTTTACTTAAACAAGGTGAGATACCAATCGAAACCGGGTTATTAGAACTTTGTGAGGACGGGCGTGTACAAAAGATTATTGACGCACCTTTTCGGGATAGTTCCCCACCTACATGGAATTTTACAGCTTCCTTGTGTCGAAGGATTGTCAGGGAGGAAATAGAAGGGGAGGGGAAATGACCAACACAACAAACGACCTGACCGCGCTGCGAGAGATGGCCCA
>JAYSYV010001163.1:0-11113 GCA_043727245.1 Chloroflexota bacterium
GAGTGCGTGAGTTCCATTGGTTTTGGTTTACCTCCAGGCTTAGCTAGATTTTTATTCTAACACATCCTGGAATAGTTTATTGTTTTTAGTTCCCTTAGAGAAATTTCTCCAGAATGTATATAACTCTTCAGGAGAGCGATCTATCGTCCCGGTCCGGTCCACTCTGACTGCCCCATCTTCGCCTGACCGGTTGATGCCTAATATCCGGTAAACTAAACTATGGCGGGTTATACCGCTTACCATTAGAGTTGTCCCACCGGCAAGGAGAGGCAACTTGCCGGTGTTTTTTGACCGGATACCCTGCCAGACCAGTAAGGCTCCGGCAATTATTGACCCAAATCTTTCTACTTGCCCAATATTGGCCGCTTTTCTTGGAAAAGATTTTTTACGTCAGATCTTTGTTTACCCGGACCATTTTTGTCCAGATTGTTGAAGCTGGAAGTTGATGCCATTTTAAACCATCCGTTTTTACTAACCATATTGATTAACGCGTGCTTTGTTGGCAGGAGCCTGTTCATATTACATTTTCCTATAGAGTAAATATAAAAGTTGCCCCATATTGGAAACTTAAACCAGCAAATAAACTAGCAAAAACCGAACCCTGGCAGCGCAATAGGTATAGACTTATAGCTATATATTTTGTCTAAAGTTTAATATGCTTCAGGTAAGGGAATTAGTTCTATTGGTTTTACAGCTGAAATCAAGAGGGGAATACAGTTAATATAGATGCCTGGATGCCACAAATAGCCTGTCAGTCTGCCAGGCAAAGTAGCCGTGACGGCTACTGTAAAACCCAACACTATTTTTTCTCAGAGTCTCGGTATCCGATTCTCAAAATTAAATCCTGGGGATAATTACCAAAACGGCTTCCAAATATATTTAGCCCTCCAACATGGGCGGCATCAGGCTTGACTCCAATTCGTACCGAAATAAAAGGTAATTCATTCAATTTAAGGTCACGGATATTTACTCTCGATAAATTTATGCCATCTATATCTGATTGACTTTTATTTATGTGCCATACTTTTAACAAGCCATACTGAGTGTTCCGGGGAGGCCACCAATCAGGAGTTAACCGCCCTTTCTCACCCCCAAAATCCGAAGGGCTAATCCAGGTTCCAATCTCAATGTCATTTATCCATAATGTTATATCGGAAGGCCAATTTAAATTATAGTGAGGTGCTTCCGAGCAGATTTCCATGCTCAAGCGCAATGTTTCAGATTCTACCCCCGGCGGTAGCCGGTTGGGAAAGCGGTATTCAAGATAGCCCTGCTTAAACCAGATTAGTTGGGCATTGACATGATTTGGCTCGTAGAATGAAGCAGTATTATCCAGTAAACCAATTATACCGCTTTCACTCAATAAGCCACAGGTAACAGCCACCTGGCAATCTGCAAAGTTACCAATGGGCATTTCCATTTCAAGCACCTGCTCGTGCGGGCGGTCATAGGTGGGTAGGTCAACCTCTACTTTGTCGTACAAACGAATGCAAACTTTTTGCAAACCGCGACTGGCCGGCTCTAATTCAGTGCGAATCAGGCCGGCTTCTTCTAGAGTTTCAACGTGAAGGCCGACCGTTGAAGCAGGCAGCCCAAGGTTAATAGCAATATCGCTGACTGTTGCAACTTTATCCCACAAATACCGAAGCACGCGGAGACGGTTAGGTGAAGCTAACGCTTTGAGTACTCGCTCCAGTTCAGGACTTTCATAGCTGCCATCGAGGACTAGAATCCGCTTGATTGATTCACCCTGGACCAAGGCTTACCTGCTTTCAAATCTATCGGTTGATGAAATTAATTAAAAGAACCAGCTTTTATGATTATATCAGTTCTTTTCACTCTTGACAAAACCACATATCTGGTTTACATTAAACTTATTGGTTCAAACTAGCTTTGACTCTATCAAACAACAAGCAGCATTAAAACTCTTAGAACATTTGCCAACCAAACTAACATTTCTTTAGTTTTGATACTTGCTTTTACACAACAGGTTATATTATAGTCCCAAAGGAGGTAAAGCCATGAAAGGATCTTCTAACCTCCGGCTTCGTTTTACCTTTTACAGAGGGTAAATTCAAGCGTAAATCCTAAGTACAAGATGTTCAGGCATTCAATTTTTGCTATCTGACTGTAACGAGGACATTTCAGATATTTAACCGGAGCTGGTTTCAAATGTGGGAAATGATTTTTCATGTTACAGCTCTTTAAAATCTCTTAAATTAGGAGGAGATATTCAATGTTGACGTATCACAAAAAACTTGGCTCGTTTGTGGCAATGATGCTTGTGATGTTGCTAATGGCGGCCTGCGGTGATGCAACTTCTACAGTACCCGCCGCCGCTACAACGGGAGCGGCTGTTTCAGCGACTACCGCCGCTGTTTCAGCGACTACCGCCGCTGCATCCGCGACTACCGCTGCTGCATCCGCGACCACCGCCGCTGCGGTCGGTAGCGGATTACCTAAACTTGCCAAAAAGGATAAATATACGGTTGGTTTTGCCCAGAGTGAGAGTAATAATCCCTGGCGTCTGGCCGAAACCAAGAGTATGCAGGACGAGGCTGACCGGCTGGGCTGGAAGTTAGTTGTTACTGATGCAGCCAGTTCTACCGCCAAACAAGCGTCCGATGTCGAATCGATGATCGCCCAGAAAGTTGATGCGATTTTCCTTACTCCCCGCGAAGAAAAACCTTTAGTCCCCGCCATTCTGAAGGCTAAAGCGGCTGGCATTCCCGTATTCTTACTTGACCGCAACGTTGACCAGACCCTGGCCGTCGGCGGCAAGGATTATGTAACTTTCATTGGTTCCGACTTTATTCAAGAAGGTCAACGGGCGGCCGATTGGTTGGTCAAGCAGACCAGTGGCAAAGCCAATATCATTCAGCTTTTAGGCAGTACTGGCGCATCTGCGGCCAATGACCGCCAGAAGGGCTTTGAAGATGCCATCAAGAGTACTCCCGGCATGAAGATTGTGGCCTCCCAGGATGGTGACTTTACCCGTGATAACGGTCGTAAGGTAATGGAAACCCTGCTACAGGCCAATCCCCAGGTAACGGCGGTTTATGCCCATAACGATGAAATGGCGATTGGGGCGATTGCCGCTTTACAGGCGGCTGGTAAGCAACCGGGTAAAGATATTATTATCGTCTCGATTGATGGGGAAAAAGACGGTATTCAGGCGGTAATTGACGGCAAGTTAGGCGCGACCGTAGAATGTAACCCGAAGTTTGGGCCTAAAGCCTACGAAACGCTCCTGAACTACGCTAACGGCCAAACTATTGCTGCCAAAATTATCAACCCTGATAAGTTCTACGACAGTTCCAATGCCAAAGAATCTCTGGCTGGTTCTTACTAACTGAACAAATGAGGCTATGGCAGACTGGCGACTTTAAAGTCGTCAGTCTGCCATCTTTGGCTAGAAATAAAAGGTGCAGCTTGGAAGAGAATAAAGCTCTCCTGACCATGGAAGGCATTAACAAAACATTTCCGGGTGTGTTGGCTTTGCGAGAAGCCAGTTTAAGAGTTGGTTATGGCGAAGTTCACGCCCTGATAGGCCAGAACGGGGCCGGGAAATCAACGCTGATAAAGATTTTAACCGGAGCCTACCGCCGTGATAAAGGTATAATTCTTTTCGATAATAAAAGCGTTGATTTTCATTCTCCCCAACAGGCCCAGGCAGGTGGGGTCAGCACTATTTACCAGGAAGTAAACCTGGTTCCGTTCCGTTCGGTTAGCGAAAATATCTTTCTGGGCCGGGAGCCGCGCCGTTTCGGGTTACTTGATTGGAAGAGTATGAATCGCCAGTCTTCCACTATTCTCGAACGCTTCGGCATACGAATTAACGTAAGCCAGCCCCTTATGAACTTTAACGTGGCAACCCAACAGATGGTAGCTATTGCCCGTGCCGTTTCATTTCAAAGCAAACTGGTAATAATGGATGAGCCAACTTCCTCGCTGGACGAGCCGGAAGTCGAGACTTTGTTTGAAGTTATTCGCCAGCTTAAACGGGAGGGAGTATCGGTTATCTTCGTCAGCCACCGCCTGGACGAACTTTACGCCGTGTGCGACCGGGTGACAATAATGCGCGACGGTCAGACCGTCGCTACACGGCCTATCGTGGAAGTCAGCAAACTAGAATTGATTGCCCTGATGCTGGGCAAAGAGTTAGGCGAAGTGCGCCGCAAAGGGGTCACGGCTTTTGGGGAAGAAGGCGAACATCACGCCGACCGGCTTTTACTGGAAGCCCACAACCTGAAAAGGGGTCAGAGGTTGCGGGGAGTTGATGTAAGTGTAAAAAGAGGGGAAATTGTAGGGCTGGCCGGTTTACTTGGCGCTGGCCGGACTGAAACCGCTCGCGCAATATTCGGGGCTGACGCGCTGGAGAGCGGCCAGATTGAGATTGAGGGGAAACCCACCCGCTTTAAGTCACCCCGTGATGCTATCCAGGCTGGCATCGGTTTCGCCTCAGAAGACCGCAAAGTTGAAGGCATTATTCCCTATATGTCAGTCCGTGAGAATCTGACCCTGGCCTTGCTGCCCAAGCTGACAACCTATGGCATTGTACAACGTAAAAAACAGCAGGCTATTGTAGAAAACTTTATCAAAAGGTTAGGCATTAAAACCTCCGGCCCGGATCAAAAAATACGGGAATTGTCGGGAGGGAACCAGCAAAAAGTCTTACTGGCTCGCTGGTTGTGTCTCAATCCGCGCCTGCTTATTCTGGATGAACCCACCCGTGGTATTGATGTGGGAGCTAAAGGGGAAATTCAGAGTTTAATCGGAGAGCTGGCCGGAAACGGGCTTGGAGTGCTGATGATTTCCTCCGAACTTGAGGAGTTAACCGAAGGTTGTGACCGGGTAGTGGTGTTGCGTGACGGGCAAAGTGTAGCCGAATTATCCAGGCAGAACCAAAATCTCAATCAGGATACCATTATGGCTACAATGGCCCAGGGTATTGAAACGGGTGGAATTTCGGCGGCTTTACAAGCACAGGCTACCACGCAAGTAGCAGAGGGGAAAACTGGTAATGGCTGAGAAAATAACCCAAAAGCATGTTGACCAACCAGCGCCACCCGTATCTGATGACCTGGCCGCAGCCACTTTATTACCTGACGGCTCCATCCCAACTTCGTTACGCTCTGGCCGACAGGGTCGGATGGTGCTACCGACCTGGATACAAGGGGCTGGTCAAACTTATGGGGCGGCAATGGCCCTATTACTACTACTACTTTATAACGTATTTTTTACCCAGTATTTCCTGACAATCCAAACCTTAAATATTAATTTAACCCAGGTCAGCACTATTGTTATTGTGGCTACTGGTATGACCATGGTCATTGCCACCGGGGGTATAGACCTGTCGGTCGGAGCTTTAATGGCGGTAGGAGGGGCAGCGGCCCCCTTGATTTTCTCGAACCCGCCCTTTGGGGACCAAACGCTTGGTAATGTCCTGGCCTTTATTGTACCGGTGCTAATAGCCGGAGCCTTCGGATTGTTTAACGGCAGTTTAATTACCTTTTTCAAAATTCAGCCGATAATCGCGACCCTTGTACTCTTTATTGCCGGGCGGGGTATCGCCCAGGTGGTAACTAACGGTCGTTTGCAAACCTTTAGCAATCCTACTTTTGAATTTATCGGATTGGGACAACTTTTCGGCATCCGCTTCCAGGTTATTTTGATGGTCGTGGTGGTGGTTATTGCCGCCTGGGTAATGCGGGTTAGCACTTTTGGCCGCTATGTCCTGGCTATTGGCGGTAATGAACCGGCTGCTCGCCTGGCCGGTGTGCCAGTCAACCGAGTCAAGTTGATTGTGTATGGTGTAAGTGGTTTGCTGGCCGGTATTGCCGGGTTAATCGTGATTGCGATCAATACTTCTTCGGATGCCAACCAGGTCGGGCTTAACATGGAGCTGGATGCGATTGCTGCTGTCGCCGTAGGTGGAACACCCCTGACGGGTGGAAGGGCCACTATCGTGGGGACGCTGCTTGGTGCGCTGATTATGCAACTTATTCGCTATACCCTGTTAGCCCACGGCATTCCAGATTCTATCGCCCTGGTGGTCAAGGCTGCCATTATTCTGGTGGCGGTATATGTTCAACGCCAGCGTCAAAGTTAGCTGATTTAATAGAAAGTTTTATATGTCACTTGAACAATCAAACCTCAAGGATGCAACCGGGCAGTTAAACGACGCTTCCAGTAACTCAAACGGGGGCAACTCTAATGCCAGCCCGTCCTCTACCAATCGGGCGCGGTTCGTTTCCCTTCTACAGCGCCAGGGTTCCTTGCTGGCTCTGTTAGTGGTAATTGCTTTTGCCGGGTTACGCTATGATAATTTTCTCTCAGCCGCTAACATAGGTAGCGTACTGCGCTATAACTCCATGTTTGGTTTGATTGCGCTTGGCATGACCTTTGTCATTATAACCGGCGGTATAGATTTATCGGTGGGTTCGGTGGTGGCTTTTACCAGCGTTATTGCCGCCCAGGTCAGCCCTAACGGCCCAATCCTTGGCTTACTCATACCGGTACTGGTAGGCTCTCTGGTTGGACTGGTCAACGGTTTTATTATTGCTAAACTGCGAATTCTACCCTTTATAACCACTCTGGCTACTTTGCTGGCGGCGCGGGGTTTGGCTCTGAGTTTTGCCAATAACAAATCAGTTTCAGTTTCCCAGGATAGCGGTTTTATCAACATCGGGCAGGGTGATTTAGCGGGCATACCTGTCCCGGCCATAATTTTGTTCCTGGCCTTCATCGTCGGGGCAGTAGTTTTTTACTATACTCGCTTCGGACGGCACGTACTGGCGATAGGTGGCAACGAGGAAGCCGCCCGTCTGATGGGTTTGCCAGTAGACCGCATCAAAATCGCGGTTTACGTTATCAGTGGGGCGCTGGCCGGGCTGGCCGGAGTAATCCTGGCCTCTCAATATAGTGCGGGACAACCAACCGAAGGCTTGGGCTGGGAACTTTCGGCTATCGCCTCGGTAGTAGTAGGGGGAACTTTACTCAGTGGCGGTCTCGGTTCAATAGGCGGAACTCTGGTAGGGGTGTTGTTGCTCGGTTTAATAATCAATATTCTTAACTTTGAAAACGGGCGCGGACAAACCAGCCTGAGCGCCTACTGGCAATCAGTCATCCGGGGCAGTTTTTTACTAATTGTCGTACTAATCCAGAACCGTTTGATGCGGCGGCGTTGAGTTTGAATTTCCAGGTCTTTAATGAAATAAAAAATGGTTTTGCCATAAGTAATTAGTGGTACAGAGACTAAAGCCATTTTATTTTCTACAGGTTTGATAGTGAGCTAACATCTTCAACTGAACAAAGAGGAGGTTAAATTATATGCCATCAACAAAAGTAGTAAGTACTGAACAGATAGCAAATTACGCCCAGCAGGTGCTGGACCAGAGCTTATGTGTAATTCCAAATCTTATTGACCCGGCCAAAATAGACCAGTGGTACGAAACCTTCTTACCACTTTTAGATAAACATATCGAGCGTGAAGGCCATAAAATAAACCGTGGACTAAACCGGTATTATGTTACCCTTCCGTTTGTGCCACCCTTCTCCGACCCTGACATATTTGAAAATGAGGTAATAATGGGTATAATTGAGAGGCTGGTGGGTAAAGATGGGGTTATGTGCCAACTGGCTACCGATACACCCCTGCAGGGTTCTGAGTATCAGGAGGTACACCGGGATACCCAGTTGCTTTTCCCGGAAACAGGCAAAGAAACACTGACTTACCAATTGGCTGTAAACTTCCCCCTGGTAGATATGACGCTTGGAAACGGGCCATTTGAAGTTGCCATTGGTACACATATGATCTCGAAACAGGAAGGATTGCGCCGCCTGGATACCGGGGAAGCCAGGCTCGAACCGGTGTTATTAAAAAAAGGTGACGTTATGGTACGAGATGTGCGCCATCTACACCGGGGTACTCCTAATCTGACTGATACTCCCCGGCCCATGGTGGTAATTGGTTACAGTCGCCGGTGGTTGTTCCGGCCAGAGGTTTCAATCCAAATACCCAGGGCTACCTGGGATACTCTATCCGAGCGTGCGCGCTTCTGGTTACGCTTCAACCCTATTGTTGACCAACTCAAAGAGGGTGAAGAAAAATATCAGAGCTTTGCCTATTAGGCCCAGAACGCATATTGCTACCGGGAGGGCAAAATACTAAACAAGGGCTTGCTGTGACCATCGAGCAAAAGGTTAATTTCAATTCTTTCTTAATCCAACAGCAAAACTCTGACACTCAGGCGGATGAGGAATGCAGCTATGACGGGTCGGGTTTATTCCAACATAAGGCAGTTTGGGAGAAGTAAGTCAGGCTCGGCCAACCGCAGCCATTCGTAGCCAATACCGGCAGCCCCTTGCATAAAGCCTGGATTGAAAGCTTCCGGGGGAAGTTCAGGATAGAGAGTGTAAAACCCTTTTGTATGGGAATGGTCAAGTAACTGGGCCAGACGGCCCCGTGCAGCGTCCACCCAATCGGACCTTCCTAGCTTTCGGCCGGCTTCAAACAAAAAGCTGATTTGACCGGCGGTGCCGCAACAAAGATGATCCACAACAGCCAGTTCCTGGTTCAAAGTGAGCTGCACCGCTGCCGCGATCTCGGCTTTTAATTCCGGGGAGTCGAAAATTTCAAGCATACCGAGGCGGCTGAAGCCTATCCCGGTTGCGCCATGACACCACTGATTGGCAAAGCCTGGGTCACGGCCAGTCGGGTTGACCTCTGCTCTGAGGTCCGGCCAGTTACCGGATAGCGCTACAAAAAGACGGCGTTCGTAATCAAGCCCAGCCTGGGCGGCCTGGCGAAAGCGCTTCAGGCCGGTGTAACGAAACAATTGGGCCAGGGCATAAGCCGGGCCGGCAGCCCCATGTGATAGCCCGGCCAGAAACCGGCCATTTTTATCCGGCCAGGCTCGTCCGCCCACCGGAGTTGGCATCTGCTTTTCTAGCAGATGGTCGCCGCAAAAAATTGCTTTTTGCATAATCCCAGGCTGGCCGGTTTCCCGGTACAGGGCCAGCAAGGCCAGGGTTGCCCCGGCGGCACCGGCCAAAAGATCCAGGGCTTTATCGTCGGCGATTTTGGAAGGAGTCAACAATTCGGCTACTTTCCTGGCATCCTCAACCAGGCTTTCATCCTTCAAGATTCTTCCAATGTACAACCAGCTATATACCAGGGCACCCAGGCCGTCCATTCCACCGATAGGTAATTCTTCCTGGAGTGAGGCAGGGTATTTAGCCAGCCAGCGGCGTGAAGGAGCCAGCAGAGCCAGGGTCATTTCGCGGTAATTCTCTGCTGGGCGGTAATTGTCCAGGGCGGCCAGGAAAAAGGCAATCCCCAGGTTTCCTCCGTAGAAGTTGTAATTGACGGAAGAAACCTGGTAACGTTTGATAACCTCATTGTGAGTCAGGCAAAACCAGGAAGGTACGCCGGACGGAGTAAAGAAAGCCTGGGAATGGATTTTACCGGCCAGGTCCAGGGCTTCCTCGCGCAGCCTGCCAGCCAGTTCTTGCCAATCGGTTGAATTAACTGGGACGGTCATGGCTAATGGTTTAACCGGGGCAAGAATAGTGGAAACAGCCCCGGCCTGGCGGGCCAGAAAAGAAGCTTGGATTAAGGTAATCTGCCGGGCCATATCGCCCGGACCCAAAGCCTGCACTCGCGCCAAAACACTGTTGAAGCCAGGGCGGCTGAAAAACCTTTTAATAGTTTCCCCGCTACCTAACTCCAGTTCCGTGGAGTTGGCCGGTACATAAAAGGCCGGAATGTCATCCTGAGCCAGAGCTTGCTGTTCTGCCTGCACAATACTCCAGTTAGCCGATCTATCCGGCGAGTGTAGAAAAGGGCGGCAAAGGCCGTCCCAGACCAGGCTGGCTTCTATACCTTCCCGAAGAAACTCGGCTTTGGAGGTCCGGTCCAGCAAACGGGCATATAAGTTGGAGTTGCGTAAAATATGGCGGGTACGCAGGTGGGCAAAAACGGTCAGGGGTCCGGTCTCGCTTAAAAAGGTTGATTGGTTTTGCTGAAAAAAGTGGTAGACGGCCTCAAACCCGGTTATTATTTCGGCGAGGTAATCATCGGGATTAAGGAAAATCCCGGCCAGTTCGGGAAGATTGGGCGATTGGCCTACCCTGGCGTAGATAAAGTCTAAAGTCATCGCATCGGTATTAACCGCCTGCCATTCCGACGTTTTATAATTGGCTATCTGCCCCTGAAATCCACCTAAACCGGAGATGTCAAGGCCGCGTCCCGGCCCTTCTTCCATCCAGAAGGGTAGAAAACTAATGTTCAGGACTGTCTCGTCAGCATCTACAAAACCAAGGCCTCGCCCAGCTACTTCTTCAGCCGTATAAAGGCGGGCCGGGCTACCTTCCGGGGAGGTGGTATCGGGACAAAGCAGCGTTTCGAGGTCTACCGGCAAGGGGTACTCACCACAGGCAATGATATTTTCGCAATGGAAATCAGAACCGCGCAGCAAATAAAACAGGCCGAGCAGCAGCCCGGCCCGCACGAAAAAGCGGTTAGCCTCGACCTGGGTCTGGCAGGGGGTATTTTCGGCAAATTCTACCCAGCCGTAGCCGGGACGCTGCAGGGTGCGGAGGGTTTTCAGGTTGGGGAGGGTGTGGTCTTTTTGCCGGTTGAACCAGTCGCACAGCTTGAAAAAAGCTTCTTCCGATTCCAGGGCCTTTGGTTTGTAAACCAGCTTCAGCCCGGTATTAAAGGTAACTATTATTACAGCCCGGCCCCTGTTGTGCCGGTCGGAACCACCCGGTACTAAATGGCTCACAATTACGGGGGTGGCAGGTTGCTTGAAGCAATTTGCGATGGCGGGTAGGTCGGCGGCCAACCTATCCACAAATTCCCCGGCCATTTCCAACCAAAATTCGACCAGCGTAGCGAGGCGGCGGGCTGTGCGGCTGTACTCCCCGAAAAACTCAACCAACCTGCCAGCCAATAATTCCTGGCAAAACCGGTTATATAATTCATTCTTTCCCGCATTGTATAACGTTATACGGTCAAACGCGGGGCGCTGGCGGGAGCGAAAAATTACAAACTCAAGGTATAGTGGCCGCCCCAGAACAGTTGTGAGCATTTGCAGCAGGTAGCGGG
>JAYSYV010001164.1:0-1086 GCA_043727245.1 Chloroflexota bacterium
AAAAGGATACCGCTGGCAGCCCCGGCAATTGTCCAGTAGTTGCGTCCGTTATCCCTCTCTACTTTCAAAAGGGCTGGATGGCGCATAGCAGTAGTTTCACCAAACTCTTTTACAAGCTGGCGGGCAATAATTGAGGCTTCGGAATAGGTGAGGGAGCCACACCCGGCCGGGTCAACCCCTGTGGTCGTCAAATACTGGCGGTGAGTTTCGGTTAGTGGGCATAAAACCAGTAGCGCCCGGTTAATTCGGTCAAGCTGGTCAGGCGACAGCGGTTTTAATTCTTCGCCCGAAGTCTTCTCGAGGCTCGCGTTAAACTCGGCGATAGTAACGCCGGTGTCTTCAGGTCCGCGCTGGTGCAACCAACCACCCTGGCGGTGGCGCATCGTAACACCGCTTGACACTCGCATGCAGTGAGCGGTCTTGCCTTCGTCCGAGACTTCACAATACCCGCCCTTGCCGCAAATCGGGCAGGGGTAACGTTTGGTCGTGCGTATCCACCGGACCGGATTTAATGAGCCCGAAATTAGATTTTGAGACATAGGAAACTCCACCTATTGACGGTTGAGCCTGCCCATGCTAAGATGAAATTAGCAATAAGAAAAGCACCTGGCAATAGGCTTTCAAGTTTGTAGAAAATCCTTAGACCTTGGTGGGAGTAAAGGATTTTCGTAGAAAATAGAATTGTTTCAAAAAATCACTTGACTTGCTGGTCGAGTGTTTTTTTTTGACCTTCTTTAAGAGTTCAACACCTCTTTGCTTACAAATAAAATAAAGAATCCTGGTCCGAGTGAAGAATCCTGGTCCAAAATTATGATTATCTACAAAATATTCTTGTCGAGGCATGAAACACCCGTGAATCTAGTCAGTTAATTATCCTGGTTAGTAATCCGCTAACCTGCCCGATAGAGACCCCTTTAAAGTTATATTTCCCCAGAACTCGCTGTGACCCCTGTAACCTGTCCCTGTTCAGGAAAACTCCGTAAACCGGAATATTTTCAGCAAGCCTACCGTATTCTTTTTCTCGCTCCTGCCAGAACTTATCCGTGGCGCGTGGGTGCGGTAGGATAAATATAACCGCCCTCGAAG
>JAYSYV010001165.1:0-1085 GCA_043727245.1 Chloroflexota bacterium
CTCTGGTTTATGAGTATAAACGCGAAGGCGTTTAGCATACTGCCTAAACCACCGTTTACACCTGCCATGGTTGAGCTTTTTTCTTTCGATAATGTTACGCCGGACCCCCAGATAATCGAACACGAATTTGGGTTTAAACCGGCCAGTTTGAAACCGTACCTGGCAGAGCATGGTATCAAGGCTTAATTTTTTGATTTGATGTGGCTGGCATATTTGGGATGCCCCTAGGAGTGGGACGATGATAGAATCTGAAAAGCACATTATTCTTCAGCAGGAAAATACCCCGGTAAAAGAGATAAAATTCTCGCCACGGGCCAAACTTCTAACCGTGATAGTCCTGGTGGGGCTGGTTGTAATTTACCTTTTGCACGTCTGGGAAGCCCTGGCCCCTTTTATCTGGGCGGCTGTAACGGCTTTTATCTTTAACGGCCTCCTCAAAACACTTACCGCTCGCTTTGGCGGGCCACGCTGGGCCTGGGCCGCCGGGGTCTACCTGGCTTTCCTGGGGATAGTGGCGGTGGCCCTGGTCCTGCTAATCCCGGCCATATCCAAAGAAGCCAAAACCCTGGCAACCGATAGCCCGATGATCCGGCAATCCGTGGACGATTACCTGAATACTAACCCGACTATCAACGTGGTCGGGATTGAAGTCCAGTCGGAAACCCTACGCAATTCGCTCAACAATGTCCTGGATAGACTGCCCGTACTGGCCCAGGAATTAGGGCCGAGCCTTGTTTCCAAAACCTTCCGCTTCGTGATTGATTTGCTGCTCTATCTTATCGCTACCTTATACCTGATGTTAATCGGGGGGCGAGCCATCTGGCAGTTTATCAATACGCTGCCACTGATTTTACGAGGCGAAATGCGCCACCTTGTGACCAGAGCTGACACCGTTTTAGGGGCTTACATCAAAGGCCAGTTTTTGCTGGTGATAATTATGAGCGTGGCCTCGTTTACCTTCCTCTCCATAATGGGTATCCGCTATGCCCTGATTCTGGGGATTACGACCGGGGTTCTGGAACTAATTCCGTTTGTCGGGCCGTATTTAGCGATTACAATTTGCAGTGTGGTAGCCTTCTTCCAGC
>JAYSYV010001166.1:0-3680 GCA_043727245.1 Chloroflexota bacterium
CGAGGAGTCCCGGCGCTTGCTGGCGGCTGCTACCAGGGGTAGCGCTGTTGCTAAAGGCATCGGCAAACAATCTTATTATGCCCAGATTGAACTCGACCAACCCAGGGCTTACGCCTACGCAATCGAGGTAATGGCTTCCACCTCGCAGTTGCCCCACGCCCAGGAGCAAATGCAAGCCTTTACCGAAAAACGTAAGCCTAAATTTGATTAACCAAACGAAAGGCCGGGAATTGTCCCGGCTTTACTTTTTTAGCCCGATGCTCACACGATCAGCCTTTTACATTCTATCTTCGACAAAATATGCGGATTACACTTCTAACCCAGTATTACCCGCCTGAAGTTGGCGCACCCCAGACCCGGCTGGTCCTGTTAGCCCGGCTTTTAACCGAGCGAGGACACCGCGTTACGGTCTTGACGGCCATGCCAAACTATCCTAAAGGCCGGATTTATCCCGGTTATGGCGGGCTTTTTCGCCGCGAGAAAATAGACGGGGTTGAAGTAATCCGTTCCTTCATCTATCCCTCTCAGAAGACCAGTTTTATACTCCGCATGAGCAATTACTTTTCTTTCGTTCTTTCTTCGGCCCTGGCTGGCAGCCTTATCCTGAAACGGGCCGATTACCTGATTGTGGAAAGTCCGCCGCTATTTTTGGGTTTGTCGGCTTATTGGTTGAGCCGGTTAAAACGGACCCGGCTGGTTTTTAACGTAGCCGACCCCTGGCCGGAGAAGCTGGCGAATATGGGTATTCTCAGCCCGGATAGCTTTTCTTATCGCCTGAGCGCCCGCCTGGAAGCTTTTTGCTATAAAAAGTCCTGGCTGGTAACGGCCCAGGAAAAGGGCGTAGCCAGCCAGATTCAAACACTCTTCCCAAACACTCAGACTTATTTCTTTTCCAATGGGGCCGATACTTCGGTTTTTGGTCCTGAGCGGGCTACTTCCGAAGCTCGGCGGCTACTGGCCGGAGAGGCCCAATATTTAGCGGTCTTTGCCGGTTCGCACAACCTGATTCAAGGGCTGGATTATATCCTGGATGCCGCCGAAGTTCTGCAAGGCCAGCTCAATCTACAATTTGCCTTTGTGGGCGAAGGGCCGGAAAAAGCCGCGCTGGTCGAACAGGCCCAACGGCGCGGCCTCAAAAATGTAAGCTTTTTCGAGGCCCGGCCCATGGTTGAAATTCCGCCGCTGTTAGCCTCCGCCGATTTTCTGCTGGCTCCTTTGAAAAAAGAAATTCCGCACGTGGTTCATGTCAAGATGTACGAGGCCATGGCGAGTGGCCGCCCGGTAATCCTGGTTGCCAATCCGCAGGGTGACGCGGCGGCTATCTTAAGTGAAAACCAGGCCGGGCTGACCGTCGAACCGGGCAATATTCCGGCCCTGGTAGCGGCCCTAACCAACCTGTGTGCCGACCCTGAGTTACGCCGGAGGCTTGGCGAAAACGGTCGTCGCACCGCTGAAGCTCAATTTGACCGGGTAAAGCTTACCGGTCGCTTAATTGATTTCCTGGAAGAACATTTATAATTTTAATAATGCTCGGCTACTTCTTTCAATTGTAAAACAGTTGTCAGTTCAGTTATAATACCAGCGTTGATTTCAATTTACATAACAAGGTCAAAATGGACTTATCCGTTGTTATCGTTAGTTACAAAAGCCGCAGTACCATCGAAGATTGCCTGAAAAGCTTGCTCGCCAACCTGGGCGATTTAGCGGCGGAAGTTTGGCTGGTGGATAACAATTCCAACGATGATACTCCCGGCCTGGTTGAGCAACTCTTTCCCTCGGTCCAGGTGTTGATAAACCCGGCCAATAGCGGCTTTGCCGGGGGCTGCAACCTGGCTATTCCTCGCTGTAAGGGTCGTCATATCTTGCTGCTCAATCCCGACACTATAACTCAGCGGGGGACTTTACCGGTCCTGGTGGCGATCCTGGACGAGCATCCCCAGGCTGGAATTGCCGGGTGCGCCCATTACACTGAAACAGGTGCGTTTGCCCTTTCCTGCTACCCCGATTTGACCCTTTCGACTATTTTCTGGAGCCATTCGGGGTTAAATAAAATCTTTCCAAACCGGGTTCAGGGCGTATTTCGTAAAAAGGCTCAAAATAGGCAGCAACCCCCTTTCCAGGTTAGTTGGGTAACCGGTTCGTGCTTTATATTTAAGCAAGAACTGGTGCAAGAAGTAGGACTTTTAGATGACAATATTTTCTTATTTGCCGAGGAACCGGACTACTGCCTGCGGGCCAAACGTAAGGGCTGGCAAACCTGGTTTCTACCCGGCCAAAGTGTTGTTCATTACGAAGGCAAAAGCACCCGCCAGGTTCCTTTTATTCGGTTGAGCAACTATTACCTTAGCAAGCTCTACTTCTTCAGCAAGCACCATTCGCCTTTAAAACTTTGGATGCTTAAAGGTTTGTTCTCGGTTGATTTGGCGGGCCGCCGCCTGGTAAGAAGCGTGCAGGTTCTTTCAGGCAATAAAACCGCTCGGAAAAGTCTAAATTTTTACGGGCCTATCTTGCGGGCTGTTTGGTCCTACAAAAGCGGAGATGCGCCTCTCAAATTACAATAGCTTAAATAAAGCAGTTACAGTCAGTGAGTGTGCCGGTTGAGCCAGAAAATTCTTTTTGTCCACAATGCCCTGACCACCTTTGTGGCCCGCGACCTTGAAATTTTGCAGGGCTGTTATCAAGTTGAAGAATATTTTGTTAAATCCGACTGGCTCAATCCCTGGCGCGACTTCCGCAAAGTCTATCGCGCCGAACTGGTTTTTTGCTGGTTCGCCAGCGCGCACAGTTTCTTGCCGGTCCTGTTCGCCTGGTTGCTGCGTAAACCTTCGGTAGTGGTTATCGGTGGTTATGACGTGGTTAATATGCCCGAAATTAACTACGGGCATCAGCGCGGCGGCCTCAAAAAGTGGCTTTCCCGCCTGATTTTCCGGCTGGCTACTCTATTAATTGCCGTTTCAGAATTTAATCAGACCGAAGCCATCAAGAATGCCAACGTACTGGCCCGAAAACTCAGGCTAATTTACAACGCCGTGCCTATAAATCAGGTCTATCCAGCGGCTGATAGCTCTCGGAGCAGCGTTTTAACGGTCGGTAACGTGAGCGAGTCAAATCTGGAACGAAAAGGGTTGCGTTTATTCGTGGAAAGCGCCCGATTTCTGCCTGATGTGCCGTTTGTCGTGGCTGGGAAATGGGTCGATGCCGGGGCTGAAAAACTAAAGCGCATGGCTTCCCCTAATGTAACTTTTACCGGCCTTCTATCTGATGAAGAACTTTCCGCAACATTCGACCGGGCCGGTATCTATGTCCAGGCTTCCCGGCACGAAGCTTTTGGGGTCGCCGTAGCCGAAGCCATGCTGCATGGTTGTATCCCGGTGCTGTCGCGGTCCGGGGCTTTGCCGGAAGTTGGCGGCGATTGCGCGGTATACCTGGCTGAGTCTACTCCTGAAGTGTTGGCTACCACTATAAACCAGGCTCTGAGCATTGCTATTGCGGAACCGGAGCGGGCCGAAGCCTGCCGCCAGCGTATCCGAGAGAATTTCTCGCTTGATTTACGCCGCCAAAAACTATGTGATCTACTCAACCGTCTGTTAAACAAGGACTTACGTCCTAATGCCTGATGAAGATAGGGTTTGCTATAATAAATAAGTTACAGGTGAGATAATATTTTGGAGTAATGTTGG
>JAYSYV010001167.1:0-1084 GCA_043727245.1 Chloroflexota bacterium
TTGATTTTATTTTAATTTCCGCTGACCAGGACTTACTAAATGCTGGACAGACTGAAGGTCTGGCTTTTGATAACCCTAATTTACATCCTTAATATTTCAAACAATAACAAGAAGGCCGTGGTGAGCTAATTTCTAAAGTTCACTACCGCCTTTTTGAGTAACCCATCAGGATTAGCTTTTCTTGGCTTTTCCGTCACCTTTATCACCCTGACCGGGTGTGGTGGTGTTCTTAGCCTTGCGTTTAATGTCCTGGCTCAAAGAGCGGCCTTCGTCTACCTGGTCAGTGGTAAAGCGGCCTTTTTCGTCCCGCCGGATATAGCGTTTGTCACCACTGTTCGGTTCAATTTCCTCGCGTTTTGTCGCCATAAGATTAGCCACCTCCATTTATATGATTTAGTAAATCAACAGCTTCATACCTATATAACCACTACATTTTGAGTAATTGCAAAATGTATGCCAGGTTTATTTTCGGTTAAATTTGAGGTAATTTCTGGCATAACATCCTATGCTATAATAAGCCGATTTTTGAAAGATTTAGAAAAGCGCAAACCAAATTTGACTGATATTGCGACAGGCAGCCACGAAAAAACTCGCCTTCAAATAAATCGAATCACCATCATAAAGTGGGCGGCTTCAATTTTGGGGCTGCTGGGCTTTTTGGAGCTTGGAAGGGCTTTTCTGGCCCTTTTTTCGCCGGTGGTCATTGACTATTGCGAAATGACTGTCGGGGGCGCGGCGGAACAACTTCGGTTAGGAGCCAGTTTGGGGGATATGTATTCCCCACCAGTTGCGGCTTACGGCATGCCGGGGGTACAGTATCCTCCCCTTTTCATCCTGCTGGTGGCCTTCATCCGGGCTATTAGCGGGCTAGGCATTATCCTGGCCGAACGGCTACCGGCCTGGGGACTTTATACCGCTTCCGGTGGGCTGGTCGGTTGGATTGTCTGGAAGGAAACCGGTCAAAAATGGGCCGCTATAGTAAGCGCCGGTCTACCTTTTTGCTTCTGGAGTGTGATTATTTTCATCCATGCCGCCCGCGTAGACCCTTTAGCCCTTTTCTTGAGTTTGCTGGCCGCTTTTGTTT
>JAYSYV010001168.1:0-3677 GCA_043727245.1 Chloroflexota bacterium
CGCCACGTTGGGATTTAATATTCTGGAAGTAGAATTTGGCCGGGCCGTCTTTGAGGTTGTCCCAGCAGAGTACCACTACAATCCGATTGGCATAGTTCACGGCGGTTTAGCCAGCACCCTGCTCGACTCGGCCCTGGGTTGCGCCATTCATACCACTTTACCAGCCGGGACCGGCTACACCACCCTGGAACTGCATATCAATTTCATTTGGGCGTTGACCGATAAAACCGGCTTGGTGCGCTGCGAGGGTAAAGTCTTGCACACTGGCAAGCAGGTCGCCACCGCCGAAGCCAGAATCTACGATGAGGCCGGTAAGCTCTACGCTCACGCTACGACCACCTGTATGATCTTAACCCCGAAAGCGTCCGCCTAAAAAACCGCCAGACCCGGATTGTTCCGGCAAGAAAAAGGTGCTACACTAGGGAAAATTTAAGTCGGACAAATGGCTAACTTGAAACAAGTACGGGAGGAAGAAAGCAAAAATGGCAAATAAAAAAGGTCAGGCCCAACTGCCACCTTCTATGGCCCTGATGAAGCCGGAAGACGAAAACCGGCTGCTTATCAACCCTCAGCGCGGCACTCAACTGGGCGACTTTGTGATAGCCTGCCGGACCGATTACACCCAGACCTTTTCCGATACCTGGATTTCTCGCTTCGATTATCATTGGTCGGAGTATTTGATGCTGACCAAAAGATTGCTCCAAAAACCGGGCGATCTGACCGCCCTGGTCTTTCTACCCCAGGATTTCTCGGAAATATACTATGTCGTTGTGCCGCCCGAATCGCCCAATTATAACCATCTATCGCCGCAAGGCCGGGGAGATTATGAGCTTTCGCCCGGCTACGAAAGCGAAGTAAACGCCCAAATTTACAAAGATTATGCCTCACTACCCAAACGAAGCGTCTATCACTCGGTGGACCCGCAAGGTGGCGCTAGTTGGGACAAGGTGGTGGACGATGTGCTGAACAACCGGATTAACAGTGTCGCGGTGGACTACAATGGCACACGTTTTACCTACCAGGCTCCGAGCGATGAAAAAGAAGCGGCGGCAGCGGCTTTCCAGGCTCTGGCAAGGCGGCTGGGAGCTTACCCGATGGAAGAAAGCCTGCGGAATGACCGCCGGTTCGATATTGTACCTTCGCTGCCCGCTGGAGTGACGGGCCGGGTAACGGTGCGCGAATTTGTGGCCGAATCAAAACAGAAAGCCCCCTGGCAGCGCCTATCTTTCCAGCGGACTGAAATCCCTCCCGAAAGCGTACCGAAAGGCGAGCCAACCGTCCAGAACAACATCAGTTTTGGGGATGAGCTTGAGCCAAACGAAAGTCTGGTGACTTACCTGGCTACCAAATATCCGCAACTGGATGTAAACAACCCGACCGTCAAAATTGCCGGATATTTTTAATAAAGTGGTCAGTAGTCAGAATCTAACGCCTGACTCAAGCGCATTACTTCAAAGGTAAGAATTTACTGAATGAATAAGGCGCTTAAAATTAGCTAATTTCTAATCAAATTTGAACTTGTTGCCAACTAAATTCTAATTACTGAACCAAAGAAAGGGCTACTTAGTGCAACTGGGTGAGCTTTTAGAGGCTTTACCGGACAAAGAAATTCTGGCCCTGGGAAACGCCGCTGCAAACGTGAGCGGAGTAATCTATTCTTCTAAAGAGGCCCAGCCGGGAAACTTATTTGTGGCGGTGGTCGGCTTCCACACGGACGGACATAAATTTCTGGCCGATGCCGCCGCTAAAGGCGCAGTTGCCCTGGCCGGTAAAAACCGGACGCAATTAGCCGCCTTCAAAGACAGCCCGGCTTATGGCGGGCAGGCCATCATTCTCGTAACAGACGAACGGGCCGCCCTGGCCCACCTGGCAGCGGCTTTCTACGGCTACCCTGCCCGCCGGATGGGTGTGGTTGGGATTACCGGGACCAAAGGCAAGACCACCACCAGCTTTTTGACCAGTGAAGTCTTAGAGGCCGGACCCTACAGCACCGGTCTGATCGGGACGGTTGATTTCAAGGTGGGGCCACGCCGCTGGGCCAACGAAACGCGCCAGACCACCCCGGAAGCGGTCGAAATCCAGCAGCTTCTGGCCGAAATGGCCCAGGAAAAAGTGGATTATTGCGTTCTGGAAAGCAGTTCACACGGGCTGGCTCTGCGTAAGCTCCTGGACTGCGCCTATGACGTGGCCGTTTTTACCAACATCACGCACGAACACCTGGATTTTCACGGAACTTTCGAGCAATACCGCGCCGACAAAGGCATCCTGTTCGAGGCTCTTTTTGATGAACCGGCCAAACCTTTCCTGAAATTCCCCAAAACTGTCGTCCTCAATGCCGATGACTCCAACGCCGGTTATTTCCTAAAGCGGGCCACTCTGGCGGCTTCGGAACAGGAGTATCCGCTGCAAGTCCTGACTTACAGCATCCATGCCCCGGCTGATGTCCAGGCCACCGCCATTAAAAGCGCAGCCACCGGCCTGGAATATACCGCCGTTACTCCGCTGGGAAAGGTCCGGTTGCGCTTAAATTTGCCGGGTGAGTTTAATGTTTATAACAGCCTGGCAGCCCTGACGGTCGGAATTTCACAGGGTGTGCCGCTCGAAAATGCCCGGTTGGCCCTGGAAGCGGTTCAGGGTGTATCGGGCCGTATGGAGAAAATTGACGAGGGCCAACCTTTCGCGGTAATCGTGGATTATGCCCACAACCCCGATTCTATTGAGCAAGTCTTGAAAACGCTGCGCCCGATTACCCCCGGTCGGCTCATCACGGTCTTTGGCAGCGCCGGGGAACGCGACATCGCCAAGCGGACCATCCAGGGCAGTATCGCCGCCCGGTTTGCCGATTTCGCCATTTTCACCAACGAAGACCCTCGCCTGGAAAACGAAAACCTGATTATTAACCAGATTGCCGCCGGAGCCGAAGCTCACGGCTGGCAGGAAGGCCCCCAATTTCTAAAGATTTCCGACCGGCGAACAGCCCTGGAAGAAGTAATGCGGCTGGCCCGGCCCGGCGATACTGTCTTGCTCCTGGGAAAAGGCCACGAAGGCAGTATCATCATTGGCACGCAAAAATTGCCCTGGGACGAACGCGACGAAGCCCGCAGAGCCTTGCGGCTTTTAAGCGGTACAGGAAAGGAAATTTGACTTGAAAGAGGTAGAGGTAGCGATAGCAGCGGCCCGTGAAGTCGGCCAGCTTATGCTGGACTGGCGTAAAGATTTCCCACCCGGCCCGGCCCGTATGGAATACAAAGATGCCAAAGATGTCGTTACCGAGGTAGATACCCGCAGCGAAGAAATCATCGTCAACCACATCCTGCAAAATTTCCCGGCTCATCATATCCTGGCCGAGGAAAGAGGCAGTCAAGCCGGTGAGGCCGACTCGCCCTATACCTGGGTGATTGACCCGCTGGACGGAACGGCTAACTATGCCGCCGACCTGGCAACCAGTTGCACTTCAATAGCCCTGGCCGAGGGTGAGGAAATTATCATGGGGGTAGTTTACAATCCTTTCCGGGACGAGCTTTTCGTGGCCGAAAAGGGTCGGGGCGCGACCCTCAACGGTCAGCCCATCCAGGTTTTCCCTGCTCAAAAGCTCGAAAAAGCCCTGGTCTGCTTTGACCTCGGCTACGACGAGGAAAAAGCCCTGGAGCAGCTAAGACAGGCCACCTTTTTCCGGC
>JAYSYV010001169.1:0-1083 GCA_043727245.1 Chloroflexota bacterium
GCCTACATTCGTAACGATGTTTACGCCGATTTTGCCCTTACCAGCGGGACCACCATCACCGGCACAGGTACAACCGACTCCGGCGCGACCCAATCATCATTCGACCTGACCGCTTCGACCCAGGCCGGAAACCGTGACGGTCAGTACCGCACGCCACGAAACCTGACAGTGGCTTCTAACGGCGACATCCTGGTGCTGGACAGCCTGAACGGGCGAGTGCAGCGCTTTGCCTCGACCGGAAAATTCCTCTCGAAATTCGGCAGTATCGGGACCGGTGACGGTCAGTTTACTCTGGCCCAATTCCAGAGCGGTCCGGGCGGTATCACCACCGATGACGAAGGCAATATCTATGTGGCCGATACATGGGGATACCGCATCGAGAAATTCGACAAGGATGGCAAGTTCCTTTTGAAGTGGGGTAGCGGCAAAGATACCCAGGGCAACGCCGATACTTCCAGCCAGTTCCCAACCGGCTTTTATGGGCCGCGCTCGATTGTGTTTGAGGCTTCGGCTGGCGAACTCTACATCACCGATACCGGGAATCGCCGGGTGGTGGTGTATGATAAACAGGGCCAGTTCAAGCGGCAGTTTGGTTCTACCGGCAGCGGTCAAGTCCAGTTCAACGAACCAATCGGCCTGGCAATAGGCCCGGATGGCAACGTATATGTAGCCGATTTGCGTAACAAGCGCATCGAAGTGCTGGACAAACAGGGCAAATATATCAAGGATATTGCCGTACCAAGCTGGAAAGAAGCTATCCTGAGCGAGCCTTATGTGACTTTCGACCTCCAGGGCGACCTCTGGGTGTCGGACCCGGCAAACGGGGCGGTCTTGCGCTTTGATAAGGCCGGCACTGTGATTAACACATATAACGCTGCCAGCGGTTTGAGTATTCTCAACCCGATTGGCCTGGCCTTTGCACTAGATGGGACGCTTTACATTGCCGATGCCAGCCACAATAGCATCGTAAAATTCAAGCTGTAATAACAGGAGCGATTTGCTTAAAACTAACAGATTTGCGGGAATTAAGGCCCACCAGTCGCCGGAATACGTCCCTCAGAGTGGGGCGGGCCGGTACTGGTG
>JAYSYV010001170.1:0-1083 GCA_043727245.1 Chloroflexota bacterium
ACTGGTTGGAGTACCCAGCGGCTTCACCGACCTGGACAAACTGACCGGCGGTTTCCAGCAGTCCGACCTGATTATCCTGGCGGCCCGGCCCTCGGTAGGAAAAACCTCCTTCGCGATGGGTATAGCCTACAACGTTGTAATGAAACACAAGCGCCCGGTGGGGCTTTTCAGCCTGGAAATGTCGCGGGAGCAATTGGTCCAGCGCATGCTCTCTATGGAAACCGGCGTAGATTCGCACCGTCTACGGACCGGCTACATTGACGAATCCGAGTGGGACCGTATCAGCCGGGCCTTTGGTCGCCTGGCAACCGCCCCGCTCTACATTGATGACTCGGCTGGCATCTCTATCCAGGAATTGCGATCCAAAGCCCGGCGACTCCACGCCGAATACGGTATTGAACTTCTTATTATTGACTATTTGCAATTGATGAGCGGTGGCAAAAGCGATAACCGGGTCCAGGAAGTCTCCGAAATCTCGCGCAACCTGAAAGGGCTGGCCCGCGAACTGAATATCCCGGTGATATGTTTAAGTCAGTTGAGCCGGGCGGTGGAAAACCGGACCAGCCACGTTCCGCAGCTCTCAGACTTGCGCGAGTCTGGCGCTATCGAGCAGGATGCCGATATTGTTATGTTTATCTATCGCGAAGAACTCTATAACCCGGAAACCGAAAAGAAAAACATTGCCGAAATTCACGTCGCCAAGCACCGGAACGGGCCGGTGGATGTAGTCCCGCTTTACTTCCACCACAAAACCACCCGTTTTGCCGACTGTGAACCTTATCGCGCTCCCGGTCGTTAACCCAGGTTACGCCGGTTAAGCACCGTTGCAACCTGGCCGGAATTGATTTTGTGTACCTGCCATTGGACTTGCGGCTTGCAACCCTGCCTGGAGGATTAGCACTGCGGTTGTTAGTATTTTTGCCAACAGGGGCGAAAGGATTGTAAAGAGAGATGCCGAGCAAGTTTGTAGGGTTCGATAGTAGTAATGGCCCGAACAACGAACGAGAACGCCGTCTGACCGGTATTCCGGGGGCTTTTTTCACCCAGCTTTTGCCCCAGATTACCAACCCAAACGAATTAAAG
>JAYSYV010001171.1:0-1082 GCA_043727245.1 Chloroflexota bacterium
ACGTTAAGTAAGGACAACCGTAATAGTAATGGATTTATTACTGCGGTAAACTCCCAGGTTCAGGTGGTCGCCCACCTCGTATTCTTTAAGCAGGGCCAGGAGCGAATCTTCGGCCTGGATAACCTTCCCATCAAGGTGCGTCAGGACATCGCCGGTCCTGAGTCCGGCCTGGCTGGCCGGACTACCCGGTTTGACCTCCGTAATAACCAGACCCTGGATTGCAGGGTTAACCGGCAAATTTCGCAACGCGACCTGGCTGCTGATATAAAGTACGCCAAGCTGGGGTACGGCTGAAATAGAGTTCGGATGAGCTGGCAGCGGGGCGGGACTTTGATTTATCAGGATTAGGACCAGCCCGCCCAGCGCCAGCCCTAAACCCAGGAGAAGCCCTAGTACCCGGTTCCGCAACTTTCCGGGCGTAATAAAGACCCTGGCGAAAACATTAAATAAACTCAGGCGAAATGGCCTGGTGGGTTTGAGTGATGGAGTTTTATCGAGTTCAAAATGCCGCATAATTCTTGCAGCCCCTATCATTAATGTATCTAAGGCGGTCCAGGGCAAAGTTCCTGCTATGTAGCAGAATTAGCCTATTTTCTCTCTTAATTTAACGCATAAGGGTGAAAGCTCTATGAAATGCGGATTAAAGATTGCTTAAAATTTTCCCTTAACCAGTGTGGTAAAATTAGCGGAAACATGGAACGTTAGACGAAAGTAATTGTAGAAAGTTTTGAATTAAATGAAATTAGACCGGTTAACCGAAAAAGGGCAAGAGGCTATGGTCGCCTCCGATGCCCTGACTGTACAATATAAAAACGCCCAGTTGGAGCCTGAACATTTATTGCTGGCCTTGCTGGACCAGTCGGGTGGTATCGCGGCCCAGATTGTCACCAAACTGGGGGCCAGCCCGGACCGTTTGCGGACCAGGGTTGAAGGCGGAGTCGGGCGCTTGCCCAAAACCTACGGGGTGCGCGGCAAGACCGGCATCTCATACGCAACCAAGAATGTACTCGACCAGGCCGAAAAAGAAGCCGGGCGTATGCAAGATGCTTATGTCAGCACCGAACATTTAATGATGGCGCTGG
>JAYSYV010001172.1:0-3675 GCA_043727245.1 Chloroflexota bacterium
GTAAATAACCTGTGATAAAATGATTGAACTTAATGTCAGTACCAAGGTAGCTATATCAATAATTGGGTTAGCTGCCTTGCTGTTGGTTGCCACAAACAAATTCCTTTCTTGTTAATCCAATAAAGTAAAGTCTGGCTGCTGAGTCGGATTGTTAATCAACTTAACTTGCCTAGTTGTGTTAAAGCTACCTTTCCCACCACTATCTTTACTACTGCACGATTTCATTTCCTGGCAATTTAACTGCCAACATTCAGGATAATTGGTAATTTATATAGAGGTTATGACTAAATATATAGACAATGTATCTACAACTACCTGTACTATTGCATTTACCTGGAATGGCTAGCTCTTTGAAAAAATCCTGTTCTAAGTTAAGCCAGATCGCTAATAAGCATTTTGGCCTATAACTCCACGCGTGGAGGTCTGTTATGATAGGTAAAACATGAAGTATTTGTGGTTATTTGTTTTAAAGCAGGGCCTGTAAATATTTTGAAATTTTTCGTTGCCTCGCTTGGTTGGAGAAACCCGCTAGACTTTGCCCACCGGTTCTTGATTCTCAATATTGGCCTATTTTTATTTGGTTTTGGCTCAATTATGGTAGTCCGGGCCGACATGGGGTTTGTTTCCTGGGACGTTTTCCACTGGGGTTTGAGCTTGCATACACCACTGTCTTTCGGGCAGGGCGGCCAGCTAACGGGCCTGGTAATTATCGTTGTGGGCCTTTTTCTGGGAATAAAACCGGGTCTTGGCACTGTAATGAATATGCTGATGATCGGCTTCTGGGAAGACCAACTGCTGAGCTGGAACACTATACCAGCGGTCAATTCTTTTGGTTTATGGGCGCAAATATTACTGCTGGCTGGCGGAGCATTGGTTATCGGCCTGGGTTCTGGGCTTTATATCAAAGCCGGGATGGGTTCGGGGCCACGTGACGGCCTTATGCTGGGGTTTAGCCGCAAAACCGGCTGGCGGGTAGCAGTCTGCCGGACCGTAATTGAAATAAGCGTATGCCTGGTAGGCTGGCTGTTAGGTGGACCGATTGGTGTGGGAACCCTCTTTGTCGCTTTTGCCCTCGGCCCGGCGGTCGAATTTGGCTTCTGGACCTTCCGGGTGGAAGACCCGCGCAAACGAAATTTACCGCAAACCTCCTGAGAAACCCTCCTACATTTATAATTATTCTATAGTTATTTCTAAACCAATCCAGTCCGATGTTAATCCCTTTTGCCTGCTACTTTGGTTATAATACGGGAGAATTGCCTTATATTAGATTTAACCAGAAGATAGAAAGCGAAGATAATGCCTGAACTTATAAAGTCTAACCAATATCTGAGTATCAACGGAAAAGTAGCCATAGTAACGGGAGCGGCCAGCGGCATTGGCCTGGCGACCACCCGCCTTTTACTCGAAAACGGGGCCAAAGTAGTGCTGGCCGATTATAACGGAAAGGCTCTCCAGAGTCTGCTGGCTGAACTTGGTAATTCCAGTGACCGGGTAGACGTATTTTCGTTAGATGTAAGTAACCCCGAACAGGTCCAGGCTCTTTTTAACTTTACCGGGCAAAGATTCGGCCCGGCCCAGTTACTGGTTAATTCAGCCGGAATACTGGGTCCAAACCTGGCTACACTGGATGTTAAATACAGTGAATGGCAGCGGGCGGTGGCGATTAATCTGGACGGCACTTTTTTGTGCTGTCAGGCCGCGCTACAGGCCATGAGTCAGGCCGGTTACGGTCGAATTGTTAATGTAGCCAGTATCGCTGGTAAAGAAGGCAACCCCTTGCTGGCGGCTTATTCGGCTTCCAAAGGGGCCGTCATCGCCCTTACCAAGTCCTTAGCTAAAGAGTTCGGTAACTCCGGGATTTACATCAATAGCCTGGCCCCGGCGGTAATCGCTACGCCCATGAATGCGGCTACCTCGGAGGAAACCCTGGCCTACATGATCAGTAAAATACCACTGGGACGAGTAGGCCAACCCGAAGAAGTAGCCCAAATTATAGCCTGGATGCTTTCGGATGCCTGTAGTTTTACGACCGGCCAGTGCTTCGACATCAGCGGTGGGAGAGCCACTTATTAAGATTGTATAAAGTTGGGTGGAGTGACTTTAAATTCAAGAGCGTTCAAAACCAGGAACCTGCAAGGTAATGAATAAGCTGAACGCTCCTGTAATGATAATGGGCTGCACCAGCGATGCCGGGAAATCTTTCCTGGTAACGGCTTTGTGCCGCCATTTCGCGAACAAGGGGTTAAAGTTAGCCCCTTTTAAGGCTCAAAATATGAGCAATAACGCCGCCATAACCCCGGATGGCCTGGAGATAGGCCGCGCCCAATACTTATAAGCCCTGGCTGCCCGGACCGTACCCCAGGCCCGCATGAACCCGGTCTTACTCAAACCGAGCGCTGACACCTACAGCCAGGTAATACGGTTAGGCCGTTATGATGCCGAAATCAGCCGCAAACCCTGGCTGGAACGTAAAAGGTTTTTGTGGCCCTCTGTCCGAGAATCGCTGCACAGCCTCATGGCCGATTACGAGCAAATTGAAATAGAAGGCGCGGGCAGTCCGGCTGAAATAAATTTACGCGATAGCGACATTGTAAACATGCGAGTGGCCCTGGAATGCCAGGCCGAAGTTTACCTGGTGGCCGATATTGACCGGGGTGGAGCCTTTTGCCCATCTCCTGGGAACCTGAGCCTGCCTGGAACCAGCCGAACAGGCTCTTATTAAGGGGTTTGTCCTGAATAAGTTCCGGGGCGACCCCACTTTGCTGGGTAACGCCACCGCCTGGCTGCAACAAAAGACCGGCATCCCCACCGTTAGCCTGATACCCTACACCCGCCATGGCCTGCCCGAAGAAGATTCTTTTTTCCACCGGGCCAATTACCAGCCCGGCGAAATTAATTTAGCCCTGCCGGTGTATCCCTATGCCAGCAACCTGGACAAATTTGACCCCTTGCTGCATCAGCCTGGGGTCAACGTGGTCCTGGTCCGAGATTTCGAGCGCTTAGACCGTTTCCAGGCCATAATTTTACCGGGCAGCAAAAATACCCCCGAAAGCTTGCCCTATTTGCAAACTACCGGCCTGGTCGGAGAAATCGAAAAAGCCGCCGCCAACGGGACGCAAATCCTGGGTATCTACGGTGGAATGCAATTGCCAGGGCATTTTATTGCCGACCCACAAGGTCTTGAGAGCGGTGATATTGCCGGGTTGGGCTTATTGGATGTCCGAACGGAGCTTTTGACCGAGAAAAGCACCCGCCAGCGCGAGCTAAACTGGCAGAATAAGCGGCTGCGTGGTTACGAAATCCATCACGGCCAAACCATAGCCGGGCCGAACGCTGCTTCGTTCCTACCCGAAGAAACAGGCTGGCAGCAAGGCAATGTAAGCGGAGTCTATTTACACGGGTTGTTTGAAAACGGCGACTTTCTGGAATATTTTCTAATAAAATTGGGCTGGCAGGGTCAGGCGACCGCCGGGTGGTGGCCGGAAGTAGTTGACCGACATATTGAAAACGTGGCTGCTTTGATTCCCGCTTCCGGCTGGCAAATTTAACCGGAGATAAACCGGAAGGTGAAGATTGACAACTCGAAAAGAACGGCTGGCAGTCCTGGCGGCAGCGCTGGTCTTTGATCAGTTGGGCGAACCCCCGGCCCACTATCACCCGGTCGTATGGTACGGC
>JAYSYV010001173.1:0-1082 GCA_043727245.1 Chloroflexota bacterium
CTGCCTGACCGCGGTTATAAGCCCGTTATTAAGTTTACCCTGTCCGCCGCCACTATCGAACCTGGCTACTTGCTTTAGCCCGGCCAGAAACCGGACCAGATTTTCCCCGGCCCCGGGCACGAAGGCTACCATTACCATTAGCAGGGTTGCCAGGTAACTCACAAAAAGCAGCAGCACTGCGGGCTGAAGCTGGTTCATGTTCATGAAGAAATTATTCATAACAACTGCCTCCTTTACTCATACAAATATGTAAACCGGTTTTACCCGGCTGTTTTAAGCTAAGCAAAACTAAGCCGGGACACCTCGCCAGTAACCGGTAAGGCTGGCAAGGCAGTCTATTACCGTTCGCTCTGCCTCGAATGGACTTCTTTATTTATAGAAAAAAGAAAAGAAAAGAAAGAAAGAAAGAAAATAAAACAAAACTACTAAAAACAGGCACCGGCTCACGCCACCTTTAAGCCGCTTAATATTAACGCCGGTATATTTGATCTATATCAATCGTAAAATAAGGGAAGCACAGGGTTTCCCGCGCTTTCATCAGTTCCAGCCTTAAGTCGAGCAGCCTGGGAGTTATTACCAGAGCCCGGCAGACCTGCTCAAAGTCATACCCCTGGGCAAATAGCTCCCTGACCTTCCAGCCGGGGGCAGCCAGGTAACAGGCAAACAGGTCTGCCTCTACCTCCTCTTTTCGAATTACGCCACCTTTACTTACACAACCGTGCCGCCGTCCGTCCTCGTGGAAAAGCAGGTGGCCGAGTTCGTGGAATATGGCGTGGGTGAGTAGAGGCCCTTCCAGGTGGCGGCCAAAGACGGCTACCCCGTAGTCATCATACTCATTGCGGTAAGTAAAAGCGTTTTGACCCGGTGGTAATTCGATCCCGGTACACACCCTGATACTTAAAGCCTCGTAGATAGGTTCGGCCGTTACCGGATAGTTATCACTCTGGTGAAGGCTAAACTCCTCAATAATTCTTTCAAGAACTTCCACGTTAAAATTCTTGAGCCAGATTCCCGATAGTTGTGACATTGTAATGGTCCCGTTGGTTGATGATAGATGGGTCAACTGGCATGATCACCAGCCA
>JAYSYV010001174.1:0-3668 GCA_043727245.1 Chloroflexota bacterium
AACTCGTAATAGGCTACTTCCGCGACTCCGGCGGCGACGGCCAGGACCGCAGCGTAGACGAGCAGCGCACCGAATGGCACCGCGCCTGCCAGCAGCAAAACCTCGTCCCCTTCCGCGAATTCGCCGATTACGCCCGCTCCGGCACCACCGCTAAAGGCCGCCGAGCCTTCCGTGAAATGCTCGACTACTTCGAGAGCGGCCAGGCCGCCCATGACAACGTTCGCGGCCTCCTCCTCTGGTCCTACAGCCGTTTTGCCCGCGAAGAAGTAGATACCCAGTTCTTCATCAATCTCATCCGCCGGGCCGGTTTCACCGTCCACTCCCTCACCGACCAGGTTCCCGAAGGCGACTTCGCCCGCCTCTTCGAAAGCATCGCCTTCTGGCAAGCCGCCCAGTACAGCCGCACCCTCTCCAAAGATGTCCGCCGCGGCCAGTCCTACGTCCTCAACAACTACCGCGACGATGGCGGCCTCTACCAGCTTCCCACCGGCGAACATGTCCAGCTAAGCGGCGGCGGCTTCCCGCCCCTCGGCTACGAACGCGTCCAGGTCCAGACCGGCCATACCCGTCGCAGCATCCAACGCTTCAACTCCTACTGGCGCAAGACCACCGACCCCGACCTTGCCCGCCGCATCCGCCTCGCCTGGGAAATGTTCCTCTCCGGCCAGAGCTATACCCAGATCGAAAAAGCCTGCCAGCTTCAAATCGAAAGCCAGAATTACAACGACCTCTTCACCACCATCACCTACACCGGAACCTACTCCTACGGCCCCTTCACCCGCCAGAACGCCTTCGAACCCTACGTAACCACCAGAGAATACGAACAGGCCCAGCAAATAATGGAAGACCGCCGCCAGGGTACCGGCAAGCGCCCCTCCCTCTACCGCTACCTTCTTTCCGGCCTCCTCTACTGCGGCAAATGCGGCCGCCCCTACCACGGCCTTCGCTGCAGCCGCGCCCAGCGCACCGACATCTACTACTACGAATGCGCCAGCCGTCCCCAGCGCCAGCGCTGCTCGCCCGACACCCGCCGCGTCCGGGCCGCCGATCTCGAATCCATCGTCCTCACCAAAATCATCTCCACCCTCAACCCCGAAACCATCACCACCCTGGCCCAGCGCATCGAAGGCCAGCGCCTGATTCAGCGAGAAAAAGACCGCAAACCCATCACCATCCTTCAAGAAACCATTGACCGGGAGACCGCCACCATCCGCAACCTCCTGACCCAGCTCGCCACCACTGCCGCCCGTCTCAACATCACCGCCGACTTTGAAGCCCTCATCACCCAGGCCGAACAGCGCCGCTCCAGGGCCGCTGCCGAACTCGAAAAGCTCAAAATAAAACACCAGGGAATAGAAGAAGGAGAACTCTACATCAGGGTAGAAAAAATCGACACCGCCCGGCAAATGCTGGAAGCCTTTCTCGCCACCGGCCAGCCCTCCGGCGCCCTCTACCCCCACGAAACCGTCGAAAACGCCCACAAGCTCCTCGACGCCCTCTGCGTCAAAGCCATCATCTACCCATCCGAAACCGGCCAGGAAACCATCGCCGTCACCCTCGACCTCGGCATCCTCACCGAAACCACCACCCACCCAACCACTCCAAACCCACCCATCCAAACCCCGCGCACACAAAAAACGACATCCCCTGATTCAACCAGTGATGTCGTGTCTCAATTTGTACGCGCCCGGAGAGATTCGAACCCCCGACTCTCGGTTCCGAAGACCGATGCTCTAGTCCACTGAGCTACGGGCGCATTGTTTACCCGGCAGGGTAACTAAGTTATTATGGCGGAGAGGGAGAGATTCGAACTCTCGAGGGCTTTCACCCTACTCGCTTTCCAAGCGAGCGCACTAGGCCAACTATGCGACCTCCCCAGCTTATTATATTGTTAGCTTCTGCCCGGACCTGGCTCAAATGCCTGGCTTCTGAATGGCGGAGAGGGTGGGATTCGAACCCACGAGAACTTGCGCTCTACCCGTTTTCGAGACGGGCGCACTAGACCAGGCTATGCGACCTCTCCTCACGCTGTCCTTATAAGGCAACGGAATTTTAACATAAACCTGGCTGAGATTCAACTTATTTTAGCTGTGAGTATTTTTGGGTCTGAACTTGACATTTTAAGCTTAAAGGAGTATTATAACAAACGCAGAGGCCCCCTCTATGAATTCCGCCAGGTTCGGAAGGAAGCAACGGTAAGTGGTCAAAGGGGTCGTCTGCATTTTATTTTCATAATATTTCCCTCTCCCTTACTTATCCCCAGCCTTTTATTTTCTCCTAAACTATTTCCTTATTTCAAAAATGTATCGTTTGCTGACGATTAGTCGCCGCCCTCTTTATCGTCTTTATCGGGTTTTTTTGGCTGGGTCGTCGAAGGTGTTGTTACATTGACTACCAGGGTAATAAGGTTGGTTCCGTCGTTATAGCGGGTTCCGCTCATCTTTATCTGGTTACCTACTTTAAACCACTTGCCGATTTTGGCGGTAATTTCTGGAATTATGGTGTAGCGGGTTTGATTGACGGTCAGAACACTACGATTATTTTCGATGTCTACCGCTTCGATAGTTCCTTCCACCACTGGCAGTAGGTCGAGGGCTTGCGGATTGGCTGGTTTGGGGTTGACCGGTTGGGCTGCCGGGGCCGGGGTGGGTGCTGGCGCGATTGTTTCGGTCGTGCCGGAGAGCGGCGTTACGGTTGGAATGGGAAAAGCTACATAGTTCATGGCAGGGGGTTCTCCACAGGCAGCTAATAACATTGCCAGTCCTAGCAGTAAGCACAGGTAAAAGTTCGCTTTGTAGCGGTTGTTAGAAATAATTCTATATTTATAAAAATTCATCTTGCATTCTCCACTTTATTTCAACCCTAGATTTCAACCCTTCCTAACCCTTTATCCTGCTATGTAGTTTTCTCTTGCAAATTTCAGGCCAGACAGCTCAACATAATTAGAAATGTTGGCGAAATTGAGCCTGGAAAGGGCTTAAAACTGGCCTGGCATAACTTATGCCTTATTAACTGTGTAATGTAGAGTAAAGGACTCTCAAAAAGGGAGTTCAGCCAGGAAAAATGTTTTGTTACAGGCTTTTAATTGACTCAACCAGGTCAGCCTGCACAGTGAATTGAGAAGTAATTACCATCCGGCAACTTACGGTGGTAAAGGAGGGCTTTACACATGACCACGCCACTTGACCCGAGACGAAGGGTTGTTCGAGAAGAAGACGTAGTGGAATATGCACCAATTCAACAGGTTGTGCCGGTACAGCCGGTAGTCCCCATGCAAGCTGCCCCGCTAATTGATAATCAGTCTAGCTATTCCCAGGTGGGCGGGTCCAGCGTTGAAACCAGCCGCCAGGGCTATTACGATGCCAACGGCAATCTGGTTGAGCGGCAAGAACAGGTCTTTGATGACCCGTATACTCGTCGTAACAACGGTTTGGACCGGACGGCCCGCATAATTTATTTTGTGCTGGGTGTTCTGGAAATCATGCTGGCTTTGCGGTTCATATTCCGCCTGACCAGCGCCGATACTACTAACGGCTTTGCCAACTTTATCTTTAGCTTTACTAATCCCTTTGTGGCCCCGTTTAATGGTATTTTCAATGACCAGGCTCTTACCAGGACCGGTGTAGTTGAGATTTCTACCCTGCTGGCAATGGCAATTATTGCTCTGG
>JAYSYV010001175.1:0-1079 GCA_043727245.1 Chloroflexota bacterium
TCGGTATTGGTTGTTTGATCATAATAACCAAATTTTGCCAGATGAACGCTTTTATTTCAACTCTTCCTGTTTTTCACCATTTAATGGGGTGCTACCACCCCCTTATTAAAAGGCCCATAATTATGCCTAAACGAGTATATGTAGGACCCTATAGGCGCCGAAGACCCAACTCCTGGCCGTGGGAGCAGCAAACAGTTAATGTTGGTGCCCATACCCGTAACCCTCCTTCACGTGGTTGTGGTGGCTGTTGCTCTGGAGCTACTTTGGTAATTTTAGTATTACTCTTTTTGTTCTGTCGCTTGGTATCCCGGAAGTTTTAACGGGTTAGATATTTTATTGTATCGGGAATAGTTTGCGCTTTACCAGGAGCAAGAAATTGTTCAACGAACTAAATTCAGTCGAAAATTACATCAGAGACCTTTTGAGCGGGAAAGCTGTTAAGACCGGCAAAGAAACTGCTGCCGTGCGAGAAACAGGCATAATCTATAAGGCTGACCCGAAAACAGAGATGGATTGGGAATCTATTCCCGGGCCAAAGTTACACCGCCAGGAAACCGACGTGCTGGTCTGGCCGCATTTGAAAGAGGCCTTAGTCAGACTCAACCCGGAGATAGCCGCGCGGCCTGACCGGGCGGACGAAGTTTATTACCGGCTCCAGGCCATAATCCGGGGCGTTGGAAGCGATGGACTGGTCAACGCAAACGAAAAATTCCAGGAATGGCTGCGGGGAGAGTGGAGCATGCCGTTCGGAAAGGACAACCAGCATACTTCCGTTCGTCTGATTGATTTTGAGGATTTAGCTAATAACCGGTACGTGGTTAGTACCCAGGTGACGTTCAAAAGCCCGGAAAAGCGGTTCGACCTGGTAATGTGGGTGAATGGAATTCCGCTGGTAGTGGGAGAGGCCAAGACACCGAGCCGCCCGGCGGTAAGCTGGGTTGACGGGGCGAGCGACATTCATAACGATTATGAAGCCAGCGTCCCGGCTTTTTTTGTCACAAATGTATTTTCATTTGCTACCGAGGGCAAAACCTTCCGGTATGGCTCAATCAAGATGTCGCTCGATATATGGGCGCCTT
>JAYSYV010001176.1:0-3664 GCA_043727245.1 Chloroflexota bacterium
ATCCTGCGATGAGCTGTAATTAGCCCCGCCAGGGTTCGCGCCGGACGGCTCCTCGGTCGGGTAAGCGTCCAGCGAATTGCCGGTTTCCAGTTCCAGCAATTCGTCCGGCGGAAAAGCCACCGGGTCGCCGGATTGGGGCGGGAAAGGAGCCAGGGCCACCGCCGCCAACACCTGACCCTGGTCGAGGCGTTGAGCGCGAGCAGCCAGGGCCACTCCTTCTTTTAATTCGAGGCCGCCCACCGGCACTTTATGCGAGACCAGCAGTTGCGCCCGGCCACTAAAATCTTCTATATGCAAAACTAATAATTCTTCACCCTGGTTTCCAGCCGACCCGACCTTGACCGGAATCCGGCGCAGGGCGGTAATCAGGCCAGTAATCAGCACCGGCTGGTCTATGCCATCCTGGGCCAGGGCTTCAGCAATCGTCAGGGGTAAATTCTGGTTAGCATCGGCATTGAGAAAGGTCGGCTGGTTCCACAGGGGATGCGAGGCGTTGAAGAAACCCAATGCCTCGTAAGAACGACGCAGTTGTTCCAGGGCCGAGATGGCCGGGACTTGTTCCAACCTGACCGGCTCCGGCTCTTGCAGGGCCGGATCGACCGCCGCTGGTTCAGCATCAAACGTGACATCAAACAGGCTCATTTGACCGCCGAATAAATCGGTTGGCTGACTTTTTTCTTCGACCGGCGGCTTTACCTGGGCCGCTTCTCTGGACTGGTATTGCTGCCATTCCCGCCAGTTTTGTCCGGCTTGCTCAATCCGAGAGGCCGCTTCGACAAGCTGTTCACGCTTGCCAAAAGCGTCAAGAGCGCCGCTCCAGGCCAGCTTTTTAACCTGCTCGGCGGTTAGAGGCATTTTTTTTATAAGCTCATCCAGCCCGCTAAAACCAGCCTGGGGCCGAGCGTCCACGATTTGCCGGGCAGTGGTCAGGTCAAGTAACCGCCCCAGGCCCACCCGGATAGCCAATTTTTCTTCGCCTTCTAAAGAGGCTTCGACCAGGCTGGCCTGAATATCCGGGGCCAGCAAGTTCAGGTCAGCCAGCCGGATAGCCTGGGCCAGGCCGTTCAGGCGAGTTTTATCATCGCGGGATTGGGTCAGGGCGGCGGCAAAGTAAGCAGCCGGGTTTTCCAGGCGGAACCATTCTAACTGCTTTAAGACCCGCTGGCGTTCGAGAGAATTCAGATTCTCCTGCGAAAGGACCGGCATGGTTAAATCTTTGACACCGGTAGGTGGTTTGCCGGTGCTTTCTTGCCAGCGGTTCAAAATGCTCAAGGCACACTGTAAATGGCCCAGCCCCGCCGACTCGCCTATTTCAAAAAGGCTGGTTCCGGCAGGCGTAACCGGTCCACTTTGGACCCCTTCAGTCATAACTCGCGGACTCCTGGCCGGTTGTAACACCGCCAGGTCAGTTAAGGGCTTCGCCGGACTATATACGACCAGCCGGGAGTGCAAAATCGGCACCTCGCCGGGTTCGGTTGGGACTGATAAAGGAGAAGCCCTCAATTCCTGGCGATTAAGATGTTCCAGGAGCGTTTCGCGCCCACCCGGTCCCACTTCCAGCCGCAAGGGCCGACCGGTAGCATAAGCTTCAAACGGGGAGTTATTCTCGTTATCTTCAGGGGGCAAACCGCTGCCGGTCAGGCCGAGCAAGGCCGCTACCAGGCTGCTATTCAAGCGCCGGGCCAGGATAACCTGGGAGGAATTTTCTTCGGTCAGCAGTTGACTGGCCGCTAACAAAGCCTCGCCCAGGTCCAAACGGTCTAGTTCGCTCAGTTCGGCGGCTAATTTCAGGCGCAACCGGGCTAATTTGCTCTCGTCCGTTCCGGCTAGCGCGGTCAGGCTTTCCTCACATTTTTCTCTTATTTGGTTGATGGCCTGGCTTTGAGCCGGTTGCCAGGCAGCACAGCGCCCGGCGACCAGCAGGTTGCCAGTCAAAGCGCCCGGCCAGTCGGCTTCGTTATAATGGGCCAATAATTCCGCCACCGGCCTTAGATAGAGGTCGGACACCGGCCAGCCGGAGCGGGGCGAATAAAGCCAGTCCTGGTTGGCCTGATATTGTTGCTGCAACTGGTGTGGCGAGAACTGCCCGGTCAGAGCCTTTTGCAAACGGCTGCGAGCAGCTAGAAACTGAGAAGCTTCATCCGGTCGGGCGAAACGGGCCTCGCCAGTGCCGATAAGGCCGATTTTGAGGTCGCGGCATAGCTTTACCAGGGCCGCATTGATTTTAACCGGGTCTAGCCCTTTCTGGCGGTCGCCACCCCGGTCAATCGTCTGAGGTTGCAACTGGGCCGCCAGCGGTGGAGCGCCCACGTAAAAGCTGCCGGGTCCGAACAGGTCGCGCAGGAGTACCGCCCGACTTTTGGCTTCCGGGTTCTTCTGGGACAAAAGAGCGGCAGTCACCGGGCCGCCAGTATAGGGTGAAATCGCAATCAGACCCTTGTTGTGGCTTGCCAGCAGGTCCAGGTCTACCCTGGCAGTCAGGGGCGCTCCGCTAGCCTGGTTTAGCCCGGCAGACAGCAAGCGGCACAGGTTGGCGTAACCGGCCTGACTTTCTACTAGCAGCAGCAAAGAAAAAGGAAGTGTGCGGTCCCCGAAGTTGACCCCTACCTCGGCCCCGGCCAGCGGCGTTACATTCGTGCCGGAGAGTAATCGCTGCCACAAAGGAAATCCGGCCAGCGAAAAGGTATCGGTCAGGGCGGCGGCGACCGGCAGCGAAACCTCGGAACTTAACTGTTCCAGGACTTCGGCCAGGCTTTCAACCTCAGACAGGCCGCCGAACGGGGAAAATCGACTATGAACTTGTAGATAAGCTAATTGAAATTGCACCCTGACGGCCACCTTGTTTCGTGGAACCTAAAACGTGCCACGCTGTATTTTATGCAAGAACATCGCAAGCTGAAATGTGCTAGAATTATAGCACAGACTGTCGTCTGGAACGAAAGAGATAGCGGCCATAATCAGCTTATGTCAGCCATAAACGGAATCTTAAATCTTTATAAACCCACCGGGGTAAGTTCGCACGATATGGTAGCCCGTGTCCGCCGGATTTTGCGTGAAAAGCGCGTCGGCCACGCCGGGACGCTAGACCCGGCTGCCGAGGGCGTTCTGCCGGTCTGTGTAGGTCAGGCGACCCGCGTGGTCGAGTATTTAAGCGATGCCCGCAAGGTTTATTGCGCTTTGCTGGGCCTGGGCCTGACCACCGATACTTACGACCGCGAAGGGGTAGTCATCACTAAACGTTCGGTCCCCGACTTTACGCTGGCCGACCTGGAAAATGTGGCCGAGCGCTTTCGAGGGAAAATCGAACAGTTGCCGCCGGTCTACTCGGCTATCAAAGTGGCCGGACAACCCCTTTACAAAGCCGCCCGCGCCGGTACGGCTGCCGAGATTGATTTAAAGCCCCGGCCTATCGAGATATTCCGCCTTGATATTACCGAATGGCACTCGCCCTGGCTGAAACTCTGGGTCGAATGCAGCAAAGGCACTTATATTCGCTCGCTGGCCTACGATATTGGCGAAAGCCTGGGTTGCGGGGCTTTCATGGCCGGGCTGGTCCGAGTCCAGAGCGGCCCTTTTCACCTCTCGCAAGCTTACCGGCTGGAAGAAGTCGAAGCGGCCCACCAGCTAGGACGCTTGGAGGCTGAAATCTTACAACCGCTGGATG
>JAYSYV010001177.1:0-1077 GCA_043727245.1 Chloroflexota bacterium
TGAAAAAGAAAAAGCGCTGGTTTATGCTAATGAAGGTAAAACCGCTGGTGACATTGACAAAGATGTTTTTTATTTAGGAGCCCAAGGGCATGTCAGGACAGCAGAACAAAATAAAGATGGGATAAGTGATCTGGAAAAATCTTTCACTAAAGGATTTCCGGAAGACAGTAAAAATGTTGTACAAGCCAGGAGATATGTCCTTCTCGATTACCTGGATATGAACCGGGAAGGTGCTACAGTTGCTGGTAAACCCGTAATGACTGAGGCCCAGAAAGGCCGCCTGGACGAAATTAAAAAGGTCCTGGATAACCCAAATGCTACCGAGGCACAAAAGGTGGCCGCCGGTCACGAGCTTTTCGAAATTTTAAAAGCAGTTGAAACAAATCTTCCTTTGACTGCTGATGATCAGAAAGTTGGTACTGAACATATTACCGGTGCCCAGGCAGGTATTATTAACCGCGGTCAGCAACTTAGTGATGCCAGTGCCGGTAGTGTTGCAATGGTAAATTCCATCAACGGCAATGCCCCTAAAACCCCGGCGGAAAAACAGGCTTATGCTGATGCCTATAATAAGGCAAATGGACGTGATGGCGGCAAAGAAACAGATCCGGCCCGGCTTGGCGAAAGGAAAAAATTAACTTATGAGCAGGTTCAGGCAAAAGAGCAAACCGCTTTTGCCGAGGCTTATAATGAGGCTAATGAGCTTGATGGTACTTCAGCTGACAAAAAACCGCTAAGCTATGCCGAAATTGAAGCAAAATTAATAAGCGGTGATAAGGAAGGGTTCCTGGCAACGGAAGCATCTATTGGCGAAGGTTTTACAGCAATGAAAGCATCACTTGATACCCCGGCCGGTAAAGCCCTGAGAGAACACCCCCAGGTGGCTCAGCTTTATAATGAATTAGGGACACCAGGTGGCAAAACCGGCCAGTTTGGGCAACTAAGTACCGTTACGGCAGCGGTTAAATCTGACTCACTTGGACACCCTGCCAGTCTGGATAGTAATATCGCAACTACAAAAGCATTTGCTGATAAAATAGCGGCGGCTCCTGATGATTATAGTACTGAAACCGTTGC
>JAYSYV010001178.1:0-3660 GCA_043727245.1 Chloroflexota bacterium
CATGTCAGCGGCTCGGAAGCTTAATTTTAGCTGGCGGACCGCTTCGACCTTGCCGGTGGTCCGTACCACTGCGCTGATGTTGCCGCGTCGGGCCTGATAAACAGTGCCGGTGACCGTCTGGGTTCCTCCTAATAGATAGCTCGCCAGGAAGACCAGGCCCGCCACTACCCCTATTATTATCAAAGGAATTCCAAAACGCCGCAATTTTAACATTTTATCCGATACTTCTAACTCTCACCCAGAACTTGCCGGTACACCGAATAGACTTTACCAAAAACCACCGGCCAGGTGTATTTCTCCAGAACTTTAGCCCGGCCTGCCTGGCCGAACTTTTCGGCCAGGGTCGGATTTTCCAACAGGCTTTTAATTTTATCGGCCAGGTCGGCCACGGACCCAAATTCCACCAGCAGACCGTCTTGCTCGTCGCTTATGACCGCCGGAACTCCCCCGGCCCTGGCCCCGATAACCGGTTTCCCACACAACCAGGCTTCCATATAGACAATCCCAAAACTGTCGGTCCGGGAAGGCATCACCAGCAGGTCGCCCGCCGCGAAAAGGTTGCGCTTTTCTTGCGGTGGAATAAATTTTAGGAACCGGATGCGTTTCTTATTTTCTTCCGGCAGTTCATCGTAAAAACGTTGGAACTGGGTCATGACCGGCCCGGCGATGACTAAAGTAGCCTCATAGCCGCTTTGCCAGAGCCGCTGCATGGCCTGGACCAGATGATGAGTGCCTTTATCGTAGGCGGCAGTACCCTGGAAAAAGACCATTTTTCCGTCTATCCGGTGCTTTTCCCTGAACGCTGCCCCGTTGCCGCCTTCGATTTCAAGCGGATTGACACCCACGCCCACCACGTGCATTTTAGCGTCCGGCACACCCTTTTCCAGCAAAAAATCACGCTCAAGGGTGGTCATAGTAAAAACGGCATCGGCCTTTTTCATCCATTCTAGTTGATGGCGCATGGTGTAGAAACGCCTTACCGCCGGGTTGGCCGGTTCGCCCAGGTGGACGAAGGGTGTCAGGACGAAAGCGGCATCGTGCTTGCGGCAATACTCGAAGGCAGACCGGATCAGACTATCGAATGGGGCGTTGGCGGCATGAACCAGGTCAAAAGTTTCGTCTTTACGGTGGAGTTCTCGCCCTAAAGCGGGAACCAGGGGCGTAACCCGGCAAAGCTGGTTCAAAGCCGCCAGGGCCAACTTATCCGGCAGGGGCGACTCGCTGATTATTGAAAGTATCCGGCGCAATCCCGGATAGAAAAGTGGGGAAACAAGAGGCAACCGCCGCACTGGAAAGCGCAAAATCTCCACGCCGTTTAACTCGCTCAGAGGTTCCTTGATAGTACGACGTTTTGAGCGCCAGAAATGTTCCAAATCCCAGGCATTGGTAGTGTAGACCGAAACTTCCGCCTCCGGTTCGACCGCCGCCAGCCATTCGGCCAACTGCTGCATATAATATTCCGAGCCGCCGATATACGGATGATAACGCGGATTAATATGCAAATAGTTTCGGCTGGGTTTAGCCGGAATTTCGGGTATAGCAGGTGGTGTAAGGGTAAAAGTCATGAGGTTTAGATTATGAGAGCAAAGCTTGTTCGCGGCTGGCCCAGCGCTTGAGGCCATGCATTTTAGCCTCTACCAGCGGATAGAGCGTCCAGCAAGCCCCGATAGCGAACCAACCGCCGCTGATAAAGCGTAGTTCCCAGGTAGATTCGCGCCAGCCGAAAAGCTGGGTCAGGCTATCCAGGGCAATAGGTGGGCAGAAAAACAGCCCGAATTGCCAGGCTTTTAACGCCCGGAGTTTATTCCGCAGCAGGTAAAATACCAGCCCAGCCAGGAACATTCCGCCGTAAATCGCCATGCAGCGTTCGCAAATACACATCTGCCGGTCGCCAATATAGAAAGAGTGTTGCGGGTTCTGGACGCAGACGTAGTGGAACAGGCTGTAGAGCATATTGCCCGGTCCGTCCCACCCGGCCAGGACCAGCAGCGGGGCTGCAAAGGCCGCCGCCAGGCAAAGCCCGTTCAAAAGGGTAGCGATTGCCAGCCAGTGCGTCGCCATAAAATGGCCGAAGCCAAAAAAGGTCTGCATAAAGCGGCGCGATAAATCCTGCCGCCACGGACTGATGCCTTGCATCTCATAGGCTAACTGCTGAGGGTCCGGTTTCCCGGCGCTCAGGCCGGGATTTTCATCTGTCGCTCGATCTTTTACCAAAAGTGCCGTAATGCCCCCGGCTTTAGCCGTGGGGATAAAAGGCACTCCTTTCTTTGTTTGCAAAGCTATACCAACCTGTATTTAAGCAAAGTTAGCAATTTGACCTAAAACTTGTTATGATGTTCTTATGAGAAAGACCTTCAAATACCGAATATGGCCTACCAAAAGGCAACAAACCCTGCTTAACCAGCAGCTTGAAGATTGCCGTTGGCTGTATAATCACTGGCTTAACGAGCGTAAGACCAGCTATGAGCAAACTGCTAAAGCACCAAGTATGTACGCTCAACAGGCTGAACTCCCGGCCCTCAAACTTGTAAGGCCAAATCTCATTAACGTTCATTCCCAGGTCTTGCAAAATGTAGCTGTCCGGCTTGACCTTGCCATGTAAGCCTTCTTCCGCAGACTCAAATCCGGTGAAAAGCCTGGTTATCCCCGCTTTAAGGGTTATGGGCGCTACGATTCGATAACTTTTCCTCAAGCCCCTTCCGGCATTAAATTGGAAGGCGACATCCTGGTTGTTAGTAAAGTAGGCCATGTCAAGGTTAAACTCCACCGGCCTATCAAAGGTAAACCTAAGACTGCTACGCTCACACGCAGTACTACTGGCAAGTGGTATGTCTGCTTTAGCTGTGAAGGGGTTGAGCCGCAGGTATTCCGACTAACCCCACTCAGGTTGGTATTGACGTTGGCCTTAAAACCTTTGCTACCCTTTCGGACGGTCAGGAGATTGAAAATCCCCGTTTCTTTAGAGAAGAAGAAGAGGCTCTTGCCACAGCCCAAAAAAACCTTTCTAAAGCCGAAAAGGGTACGCCTGAGCGCAAGGCTAAACGTAAGGTTGTAGCCCGCGTCCATGAACGTATCGGTTGGCGTAGAACTAACTTTTCCCACCAGCACAACTGGAAGGTGGTCAACCAATTCGGCCTTATTGTGGTGGAAGATTTGAACGTCAACCGGATGCTGCATAATCACTGCCTTGCTAAAAATATCAGTGACGCGGCCTGGTCGAGTTTCTTTAGCATGTTGTCCTGTAAAGCGGAAGACACCCCAAAGGGGCGTGGCAGAACGCTCATTAAAGTAAATCCGGCCTATACCAGCCAAACTTGCAGCCGTTGTGGTCATCGACAGCCCATGCCCCTTAACCAAAGGGTATTCATTTGTCCGTGTTGTAATTTGCAACTTGGCCGTGACTTCAACGCCTCTCTGAATATACTTGCTGTGGGACTACACAGCCTCGGTGAAAGTCCGGTAGATGCCCTTAGCGAAAGCTTGCGGGAGTAGTCACATCTGCTGTTAGAGAATCATAACTGGTAAATAGAGGATTGGTAATTGCCACAGTTGCTATTAATTCGCTGGCACTTACCCGGTTGTAGATGGTCACTATTTTACTTTCGCTTTTGCCTTTAACCAGTATTTGAAATCGCCCATAGCTGATTAATCGTTTGTTGC
>JAYSYV010001179.1:0-1076 GCA_043727245.1 Chloroflexota bacterium
CAGCCAGTAAACTGGCACTACAGGCGCTCGTCTTGGCGGCGCAACCCGGCCAACTTTCAGTAGCAGTACACCTGATGGAAACAGCAATTAAGGATGCTCCCGACCTGCGTGGCAGGTATATTTACCGGCTGGAACTGTGGCGCAAAGGCATAGCAATGTAGATACAGGAGTAACAAATTTCAAAGATATGGGCAAAAAGAATAACTCTATGAAAAATCCGGCTTCAAAGATTACGGGCTTTTTTAAAACTGAGGTGGGCAAAATTACTCATCCGGAACAGGCAAAACCAGAGCTTTTATTACCGGTTGAAATCAATCATACTGTGCCGTTAAACCCTGAAGCTGATGGTAATGTCAGCCTTCCTCCTGGCGTGCTAGCTGAAATAGTTACCGGCCTCTGGCGGGCCCGCCAGAAGTTGCTGGTAGAGGATGCGGAACCGAGTGCCGAGATAAGAATGGTTAAGCGGCACCTGGATGCGGCATGGGTTGCCCTGGAACAAGGCGGTATCAGTTTGGTGGACTACAAAGGTAAAGCTTACAACTCAGGCCAATCTCTAAATATTCTGGCCATGCAGCCGGTAGCGGGGCTGCGGGAGGAAACCGTAATCGAAACAATAAAACCGACAATTCTTTACCATAATCGGTTTGTTCAAAACGGCGAAGTAATTGTCGGAATGCCTTTTGAGACTGAGCAGGAAGAGGAAAATAAATAAATATGCCGCGACCCACTATTGATTTCGGTATTGACCTGGGTACCACCAACAGCGCAATTGCCGTACTGAACGGCATGAATGTAGATATCATAAAGAATAACGAAACCTCGGAATATACCCCCTCCAATGTCTGGATTGACCGTAAATCAGGCTTAAACGTGGGACGGAAGGCTAAAGAACACGTTGAAACCGATCCCGGCAATGCTTTCGGCGAGTTTAAGCGGCTGATGGGTTTGCAGGAAAAATATACCTTCAAACGGTCCGGGCGAGAGATGAGTCCGGAAGAATTATCGGCCGAAGTTCTGAAATCACTGAAGGGTGATGTACAGCAGCGCCTGGGTGAAGACTTGCAGGCGGCAGTCAT
>JAYSYV010001180.1:0-1076 GCA_043727245.1 Chloroflexota bacterium
AGCCGAGAGCAACTAGAAACGCCCGCGCCTATTACTGAGGCCGCGCCTGTTTCGGAGGCTTCTGTAGCGCTTGAGAGTGTTACCGCGCCAGCCCCGGCCCCGGCACTGGTAGTGAAGACTGAACCGGTCCCGGCAGTCCAGACCAACCAGGGAGTTTAAGAAATGCCAGCCGCCGTGATGTCAGACCCGGTAGCCGCCCTGGTAACGCTCTTAAAGGCTGACAGCAACATTGTGGCACTATGCGGCAGCCGGGTTTACGGTCAGGAGTTGCCCTCAACCGAAGCGGTCAATATGCCAAGAGCCGCCCTGGTAATTCAAAGCACCGGGGGTAATCCAGGGCCGGGTAAATCCAGGCAGTACAACCCGCAAGTGGACATCCGGGCTTATGGCAGTTCAGCCGCCGAGGCGCATCAACTAATGCTCACAGCCAACCTGATACTGCAAGAACTAAACCGGGTGGTAGTAGGCCAGACGATAATTTACGGGGCGGTTATGCAGACCAGTACATTTTTCGGGATTGAGCAAAAAGCTTTCTGGCAGTTTTTCTTCACCGTCTGGCAAATCAACACGGACTACCGGTCAATGCTTTAACGAAGGTTTTTAGTTATATGAAGCCAGTTTTGATTATAAATAATTTTCTGAATAGTCCCAAGACCAACGCCATACTTAATGGCAAGTTCTTTTTTCTTGGATTGGGTATTTGCGCCGGACTGATAAATGGCTATTACCTCTTCGGCAGTCAGTTTAGCCATGCCGTGATTTTCGCTATGGGGATTGCGGCCTTTATTTACCATGTCGTGCATATTTTCGGTGGCAGTGCCCGGAAAAAGATGGGAAGGCCGGACGCAGCGGCGGTTATCCCCGCCCGGACAATTGTGGCATACAAAAATACCTTTTGGAATTGGGCCGTTGTGAAGTTCCCAGGAGTACCTGGAAGCGGTCATGTGAACGGTTTTACCGTTAACTTGCTTGCTGATCCTGCCGTAACCGGCAGGGTCGATAAAACCGGTCCAGAGCCAGCACTCGCCGGTTTTATCGACCCTGCCCCAAAAGCGAATTTCGTTGGGAACAACCGT
>JAYSYV010001181.1:0-1075 GCA_043727245.1 Chloroflexota bacterium
CCAGATTAACTTGAAATATGGTAGAAATCCAGGAGTAATGTTTTATACCCATCTCTCCGATCAGTACATGCCCTATTATGCCCAGGTTATTAGCGCTACTGCCCGTCAGGCTCCCTATATGATAGATGGACTGTTGTATCACGAGAGTGAACTGGAAATTGAAGAACATTACACCGATACCCACGGCTATACCGACCAGGTCTTTGGAATAGCTCATCTCCTGGGATTCCGGTTTGTACCTCGCATCAAGGATATTGGCGACAAAAAGTTGTACATAGGCAGTACCGGCCAGGCGGAAGATTATCCTCAGCTACAATCTTTAATTAGCGGGAAGTTGAACCTGAAGGTGATAGATGAGAACTGGGAGGATGTGCTTCGACTGGTCAGTTCAATCCAACAGGGTAGTGTTACCGCTTCGCTCATTTTGAATAAACTGGCGGCTTACCCACGTCAAAACCGGCTGGCTTTGGCCCTGCGAGAAATAGGGCGGCTAGAAAGAACGTTATTTGTACTGGATTGGATGAGTGACAAAGCCTTACGAAAGCGCGCCTCTTTGGGCTTGAATAAAGGAGAGTCGCGCAACACCTTGGCGCGAGTGCTCTTTTTCCACCGGCTGGGCGAAGTGAGAGAACGAAGCTGGGAAGATCAACTTAACCGGGCCAGCGGATTGACGCTTCTAAGCGCCTTGATAAGTACCTGGAATACACTTTATCTTGAAAAGGCGATTGCCCGGTTACGGGAAAACGGCGAGGTAATAAGCGAGGAGCAGTTGGCACATCTCTCGCCACTGGGCTGGGAGCATCTGGTTCTGACGGGCAGTTACAGTTGGAATATGCAAGAAGTTTATACATTGGAGCAGTTACGGCCACTGCGCAAACCAATTCAAAGCTAGAATTAAGGGTAATCAAAACCGATCAAAGTTGATTTGAGAGTAAATTTGAGCGACTTTGTGAAAAAATGTGTAAACGTCGGTCCTTCGTATCCTCTCAATAATTGGAGGTAAAAGCAAAAAGGGGGATTGCAAACTTGAGGATAGCCGTTATAATGCTGCTATGCCCGATAATTTTGACCCTAA
>JAYSYV010001182.1:0-3651 GCA_043727245.1 Chloroflexota bacterium
ACCAGGTTAACGTGCTGGGCGAGGTAGTAGATATTACTTCTGAAGGTGGCGAAGAACATATTGATAAATTGTCCCAGAAGTACAATGGCCGGGATTATCCCGACCACCAGCCAGCCAATCCCCGGCTTATCGCCAGGGTAAAAATTACGAAGGTAATTAGCTGGTAGAGCCGCAAGTAGCCCCTGTGTTATGTGGGGGCTACTTGCCTGACTCCGGCTAATTTAATACAGAAAGCACTGCTTCAATGGAAAAGCGTACAATTGACCTGCTCAACCGGCAACCTACCCTGGCCGGTTATCACCGGGCCACTCCCAAAGTAGAAATCTTACCTCGCGAACCAAAGCCCGCCTGGCTGAAATCAAAACTGCCGACCGACCGGAACTATTTTGAACTCAAAAAAATCATGCGCGAAAAGGGGCTGCATACGGTCTGCGAAGAAGCTAACTGCCCCAACATCAGCGAATGTTGGACCAACCGGACCGCGACCTTCTTAATCCTGGGCGACATCTGCACTCGCGCCTGCGGTTATTGCGATGTAACCAGCGGGAAACCACTGGCGTTGGATGAGGACGAACCCCGCAAAGTGGCCGAAGCAGTCAAGGCTTTGGGCCTGCAACACGTAGTAATTACATCCGTGAACCGGGACGATTTGCCGGACGGTGGCTCGCACATCTTCAAGGCCATGGTCGAGCTTATCCGCCAGGAAGTACCAGGCTGCCGCATCGAGCTACTGATTCCCGATTTCTGCGGGAATTGGGATAGCCTGGCCGAGGTAATGAGCGCCAGACCTGAGATTTTGAATTACAATACCGAAACAGTGCCGAGCCTCTACCGCAGGGTCCGCCACAAGGCCCGTTACGACCGGACCCTGGAAGTGCTGCGGCGGGCGAAAGAAATGGGCCGTCACTACAATGTTGTCACCAAATCGGGCCTGATGGTCGGGCTGGGCGAGACTAAGGAAGAACTTATTCAGGTCATGAAGGACTTGCGTTCGGTGGATTGCGACGTACTGACAATGGGCCAGTATATGCGCCCTTCCCTCAAACACCTCAAAGTTGAACGCTATTATAGGCCCGAAGAATTCGTCGAACTGAAAGAGCTTGGCCTGGCCCACGGTTTCAAATTTGTGGAAAGCGGCCCGCTGGTACGCAGCAGCTACCACGCCCACGAACAAGTCCCAGGCGCTTAGGAGGTATTTAGAAATGGTACAGGCAATTATCCTGATTAAAGTCGAGCGCACCAGTATCCCCGCGACCGCCCAGCGATTGTTGGCAATCGAAGGTGTCCGGGAAGTCTTTTCCGTAACCGGGGAATATGATCTGGTGGCAATGGTCAGGGTAAAGGAGTACGACAGCCTGGCCGAAGTTGTCACCGGGGAAATCGCCCGGATTACCACCATCCAGGATACCAGCACGATGGTTGCCTTCAAGGTGTACAGCAAAGAAGACCTGGAAGAGACCTGGCAAATCGGGGTAGATTAATCGGGACAACTAAATCTCTTACACTCCATTCATAAACTGACTATGCATTTGCCCCGGCGGTTCTACCACACCTATTGACTACAACATAAAAGTTTGTATAATATAATATATATCCTATTTAGATATTTGCTACTATCACAAAGATAGGAAAACGGTAGGGTTGCAAAAATTTCAAGCCACCATGTTTAGCAAGGCCATAAAAATGAAGATGCGGCATGTATGCTAGCTTAATATTGTTGTAACCTTACCTTCAACAACCATAAAAAATATATCAATGACACTACTGCATGAAAGGGGAAATGTGCGCCTACTTCATATTTGTGCTACCCCAAGAGGGCTAACTTCCAATACTGTACGTGTTTCTAATGTATTAATAGAGATGCTTCTTGAAAAGTATGATGATATAACGGTCAGAACGCTGGATTTATTCAAAGCCGGTCTACCATCGGTAGCAGGTGAAAATATTGAATCAAAATACATGCTCATGACCGGGCAAAACCTGGACGATACTGCTCAAAAATCATGGCAACATATCGAGAAAAATATCGAACAATTTTTGGAGGCGGATGTCTACCTATTAACGGTTCCTATGTGGAATTTTGGAATTCCCTATATGTTAAAATATTACATCGATGCCATCGTGCAGCCAGGCTACTTATTCAGATACAATGAAGAGGGCCAACCCGAAGGATTGGTCAAAGGCAAGAAGATGCTTTGTGTAACATCACGCGGGGGTGATTATTCGAGTGGCCCCCTCCAGGCTTTTGACTTTGTAGAAAGTTATTTACGCACCATATTCGGGTTCGTCGGGATCACCGACATTCATTTTTTTAATGTCCAGCCAATGGATATATCTCCTGCCACTCGCAAAGCCGCCTACAAAACAGCCTTTAACGAAGTCCGTGACTATGTGGGAAAAAGTAATTGGCAATTCGAGGCTAGTGCGGCAAGTATTGAAATGCCGGAAGGAATAAAACCTGCGCCCATAAGTGATTTAACAGTATTGTCATCTTAACATTAGAAGCTAAATATTCCCCAATTCACCAGCATGTAGTCTTTGCACTACCGAATAACAAACTTGACTTTGCGTTTTAACAACTGGCTTAACCAGGGTATCCCAGCGTAACCCTGGTTAAGCCAGTTGTAATTTCATTGTTTCAACTTAGTTTCGGGCAGCCGCAAATCAGGGTAAATTATAAAGAGCCATGCCCTATCGGAGTTGGACCTGGCTCTGATTTGTGTGATAGGAACTTGTGGATGTGTGCAAATCCTTAAAAATGGTTATTAGTGCTTTAAATAGAGTGATACTAAATCCTAAATCCTGAATGTAAAATCCAGGTTAAAAAAGTGTTGCCTGATTGTTAAATCTACCAAATTAATTGTTAGTTGTTAACAAGTTCAATATCATAGGGCTTAACCGTTTTGAGCGGTTCGGTGGGCCGCTCCTGGGTAGCCGATTTAATTAAAGCAGGTAGAGTGACCGTAAACTGGCTGCCTCTATTGAGTTCGCTGTCGGCTTCGATTTTGCCTCCGTGAGCCTGGATGATTTCGCGGCTAATCGCCAGACCAAGCCCGGTCCCTTCTTCCACCAAATCCCGTCGTCTTGATTTATCGGACTGGTAAAATCGCTCAAAGATATTGGGAAGGTCAGCCGCCGGAATTCCAGCCCCGCTATCGGTGACGTAAGCAATTATTGTTGAGCCGGTGCGATAGGCCATGAGCCGGATAGTGCCGCCCGCCGGGGTATATTTGAGGGCATTATGGATCAGGTTGCTAAAGACCTGGTTAAGCCGGTCAGGGTCGCCTTTTAACCACAAGGGTGATTTGAAATCAGTCAGCAGTTGGACCTCGTTAGTATTAGCCTGGGGCGCGAAACTGTCGGCGCAATTCTTTAAGACCTGGGCCAGGTCCAGTTCGTCCTGGTGTAAAGCGGCCTGACCGCTTTCGAGCTTGGAAAGATCCAGTAAGCCGTTGACCAACCGGATCATGCGGGCGGTTTCGTGGGAAATGATTTCAGCCGGGCGCACAAAATCTTCGGGACGGTGGAGTATGCCGTCCAGCATGGCCTGAGAAAATCCCTGGATACTGGTCAACGGGGTCTTTAATTCGTGGGATACATTGGCAATAAGCTGACGCTGCATGCGCTGAGATTTATCCACGTTATAGGTCA
>JAYSYV010001183.1:0-11030 GCA_043727245.1 Chloroflexota bacterium
CCGGACGGCCCCACAATCGCCACAATCTCGCCTTGCAGCACGGTCATGTTGACACCTTTGAGGATAGACAGCTTTTCCCGGCCCATCGGCAGTTCTTTGACCAGACCGCGCACTTCCAGTATAGGCCGCTGCTCCAACACCGGGTTGGCCTGGAGCGGTTGGTCGGGATTACTAATAGGTTGCAAAAATTCTTTCCCTTCTTTACTCATAACGCAACACCACCAGGGGTTTTTCCTGAATGGCTCCCCAGGCGCTTATCAGGGTAGCCACAATCGCCAGCCCGGCCCCAAGCGCCAGCAGCATCAAGGCGGTCAGTGGCGACCAGGTGACGGTAAAAGCGGTTCCCCTTCCACCACGCCCGGCAGAACGGATCAGCACCGGAACCAGTAAGGCCAGCACGATGCCGGTCCCGACCCCAATGATACCGCCCAGTAAACCGACCAGGCTACTTTCCCATAATAGCATATTGAGGACGCGCCGCCGCTTGGCCCCAATGGCCTTTAAGACCCCTATTTCGGTCCGGCGTTCCAGCATTGCCAGGGCGACATTGTTGGCAATCAGAATAGCTCCGCTAAAGAGACTCAACAAGCTCAGGAGTAATGGAAAGGCCAAAATCTGGTCTAAAATTTTAGTGAACGTGTCAATCAGGTCGCCCAGGTCGAAGACAAAACCGCCCAATAACTGGCCCTGGACTTTGGTCAGGGTCGTTTTAATCTGGTCCCGGTCTACCAGCATATAGAAAAAGCTAAAGCTAATCCCGGCCTGGTTGACTACTTTATAGGGCGCGACCCAACCTCGCTCGAACTGGATAGTTGTGCTGGTTGGCTCGATTATCCCTATTACCTCAAAATCCTGGACTTGTTCGCTAGAGGTAGAAGACCGGCGCAGGTTCACACCGCCCTGTCCCTGACCTAAAGCGCTGCCAAAAATCGTCAGGCTGATTTTATCGCCCGGCTTGATTCCAAAGCGGGCGGCTTCGTCTTTATAGACCAGCAAAACCGGTTTATCCATATCTGCCGGAGTGAAGTCACGCCCGCCCAACAACCGGACTGGACCGTTAGGGCTGACACTGACCCCCTTCGCCAGGCTGCGACCGCTCAGGTTGATCTGGGGCCGGGAGTCGCTATTTATCCCGGTTGAAGTAGGAATTGTAGCAGGCACTTGCCCGTTGATCGTGTTAATCTGGGCGCGGCCATTGGTCGTGGCAAAAATCTGCCGCACTCCCGGCGTATCCCGTTCCAGGTTTGATTGAATCTGCTCGGTCTGGCCGCTGATGAGGTTCAGGGCCACCACGTTAAAGCCCAGGTTCAGGTCAAAAGTCTCCCGAAAGGAAGTCTTGATACTGTCGGCGATAATGACGATGAAACTGATGAAGAAAAGGCCGATAGTCATTACCAGCAGCGTCGTGGCGGTCCGGCCTCGGTGGCGGCTGAAACTACGCAGGGCCATTTTGAGGCTGGGGCCAAAAGGAGCGGGCAATTTGCCGGTCAGAAAGACCGCCAGGTACATAAAAGCGGTCATTAACAGGCAGACCAGCATCGTGGCAAAACTGACGATAATCCCAACCACTAAATCGTGCAGCAACACCCCGGCAATCAGCCCCAGGGCTAAAGTCATCAGCAAAATCAGGCCAATCGAAGCTACTCCGCCAATCCGGGGCAGGGCGCTGCTTTGCTGGCGCAGCACTACCGCCGGGCGAACTTTCCCGGCGGCATAAGCCGGCAGGAAGCCAAAGACCCCGGCGGTTATAGTGCCAACTAAGAGGCCAATCAGGATAGGTTGGGGGTAAATGCCCCAGTTGAGGGGCCGGAAGAACAAGCCTTCGGCCACGCCCTTTACGCCATAGCCCAGGGCCACGCCCAGGATAATGCCTAAAATGCTACCAAGCACTCCCAGGATGAGCGCTTCCAGGGTAAAAATTGTCAGAGTCTGGCGAGTTTTGAGGCCGAGAGCTTTAACCGTGGCAATCTCGGTGGTACGCCGCCCGATTACCACCAGCATAGTATTAACCACGCCGATGCCGCCAATCAGCATCGCCAGAAGGCCCACGTAGGACAGCAAATCTTCAACATAGACCAGATTGTCGGCCACGTCTTGCTGTAGTTCGAGGGCTGTTGAAATACTATCAAAGCCCTTATACGGGTCATATGTGCCGAGGTTAGCATCAGAATAACGGCCATTACTGAAATCTTTCAGCCGGGCGGCCAGGCGGTTGTTGTCAATGCCAGGAGCAGCCTTTAAATAGACCGTAAGCTGCCGTGAATCGGAAGTGCCAAGAAAAGAAGCCGTGGTTTGCCGGGAAGCGATGCCAAAGCCAAAGATGAGGCCAGGGTCAATCGTCAGGCCCGGAATATCCGGCTTGACTTCGCCCACAATCTTCAGTTTAGTGGCTTTCCCGGCATTGTTGGCATTGGTCGAAAAACCGGTAACTTCTATTTCCTGGCCCAGTTTATAGTCATTCTTCTCCCAGAGATATTTGCTTAGGACAATCGTATTCGGTTCGGCCAGCAACCGGCGCAGGTCGCCACCGGCAGGCTGTAGCATCTCAACCTTGCCGTAGAGCGGAAATTTATCCGGCTCAATGGCATAAAGAGTCGGCGGGAAACTGAAGTAGCCTTTAATCTGGAAACTGTCTTTGCTCAGAGTGGTCCAATCCTGGAGAGTGCCGTCAGATTTCAGGCTATCCAGAAATTGCCGGTTAGCCTGGGAGAGGTTAAGCGTGTCGCTGCCATTCGAGGATGATTGGGCCACCACATCGCCTCCGGCCCTGGCCTGAATATCGCCAATCAAGGTATCTTTGATGCTGACGGCCAGCGATTGCAGGGCAACCAGGGCTGCCACCCCTACTGCCACACATAGAATGGCAAAGAAAGACCGCTGCCCGCCACGCCTGACCGACCGGCCGGCGTATTTAAAATAAAATCCGAGTCTTTTCAACCTGTTACTCCGATACTGGCACTTTTAAATTAGTTCTATATAGTAAGACCTTTAGAGAGGGACAAATGTTTCAATATGATTACAATTTGACCCTGGTTATTGCCCCCTTTAATATAGTAATGCTAAAATGAGACAGGGTGGTTAGTTTTACTGTTATACCCCTTTAACTCGGCCTTTCTTAATGATTTTAGCATCTTTACGCCACCGATGCCGTTAGTAAGAGTTAAATAGATTTATGTCAAACTCGGAATATAACCCGGAAGAAACCCACTTGAATAAACTTTCAGAACAACCGTCTTCCAGTGTATCGGACCGGCGAAAAGCTCTTACGGCCCCACTCAGACCGATTCACGAGGTCAACTCGCCTTATCTCGCCAGCCGCAGCCAGCTAATCGCCGAGGTAGAGCGGCAGGCCCGCGAGTTGCGTTTGCTCCACGAAATGCGGACAGCCCTGGTAGGGGTTAACGACCTGGCCGAAATCTATCTGACCACGGTGGAGAGTATTGCGACTATCTTTAATTTTGAATATGTCAGCGTATATAGTATGGTGGATACGGAACTGCACCTGCAAGCCCAGTTCGGCTACGAGCAGTACGCCGAGGTAATTCCGCTGCACTTTGGCATAAGTGGGCGGGCCGCTAATTCGGGACGCGGCCTTCTAATCACCGATGTAAAGCAACAACCGGATAACATGTTTGCCTCGCCGAATGTCACCAGCGCCATTTGCATACCTTTGCTGGGACCGGGCCGGGATGTATTGGGGACACTTTCGATTGAATCCGGCCCCAGCCGCAAGCTGGACGAACGCGATTATAAGTTGGCCCTGGCCCTGGCCGAACACGTAACTCTGGCAGTCGCCCAGGCTATGGCCCACGAACGCGAGAAACGCCGCCTGTCCCAGTTAGCCCTTCTCAACCATGTCGGGCGAGATTTAGCGGCTGCCCTGGAAGTGGACCAGATTATCGAGCGCGTGACCGGCCCGGTCCGCCAGAGCCTGAACCTGTACAGTGTGAACATTGGTTTGATTGAAAATGATGAGCTGGTTTTCAACATAGGACCAGGCCCGACTACAACCGGCAAACAATATCGCTTCCCACTCGCCACCACCAACTCTTTAACCTGCCACAGCGCCCGGACCGGCGAAATGATTGTTGTGCCAGACGTTACATTTGAACCGCGTTACATGTTCATCCCTGAAATTCCAGATACCAAAGCCGAAGTAATTATTCCCCTACGCTCCAGCGGGCAGATTATCGGGGTGCTGGACGTGGAAAGCGATGGAACCAAAGTCTTTGAAGATGAAGATATTATTTTGCTCAAAACCCTGGCCGACCAGACCAGCGTAGCCCTGACCAACGCCCGCCGTTTTGCCGACCTGCAACGCCAGAGCCAGGAATTAAACGCCACCAACCAGGCTTTGGCCGAAGCTAACCGCCTGAAAAGTGAGTTTTTGTCGAATGTCAGCCACGAACTGCGTACGCCACTCAACTCGGTGGTCGGTTACGTGGATATGATTCAGTCGGGGTTTTACGGCGATATTCCTCCCGAAATGAACGACCCGCTGGAAAGAATTTATCGCAACGGGCGGCGGTTGATGGCCCTGATTAACGATGTGCTAGACCTGGCTAACCTGGAAACCGGGCGGCTGCACCTGATGCTCGAAGAAACCACTATAGCCGATTTGCTGGCAGTGCTTTCCCTGACCGGCCAGACCGCTGAAGAAAAAGGTTTAGAATTTTCAGCAAAAGTTGAGCCTGGTACACCGCGCTTTATACGCACCGATGTCAAACGCCTACAACAAATCATTGATATTTTTATGTCAAATGCTGTAAAGTTCACTTCCAGCGGAGGAATCGGCCTGACTATCTGTGCGGGTGCGCTGGGCGACCTGGCAAAAGAATTAGGCCCGGAAGCCTTCTCGATTTCGGTCAGTGACACCGGCATTGGCATCGCCGAAGAAGAATTTGAACATATTTTTGAAGAATTTCGCCAGGTAGACGGCAGCAGTACCCGCCAGTTTGGCGGGGCCGGCCTGGGATTGGCCCTGGCCCGCCGCCTGGTTCGCCGCCTGGGTGGTACGATTGCCGTGTCCAGCACGGTTGATAAGGGCAGCACTTTTACGGTAACGCTGCCCAATCAACTGCTACCCGACCCGGTGTAATCTTTTAATATCTGTTTCAAATTTAATTCTAAGAATGGCTTAAATCCGTTTCCTCCGCCTGATCGTCGTTTTATTTTGCTCATTTCTAAGCTAATCCAGCAGCCTATATTTACCACACGGGAATGCAAAGTCAGGACGGAGAAAATAAAAGGAGTTACATTCCCCTTGTCAATGAATAGGTCTTCCACAGAGCAGTATACAAACTCGTCTGAAGTGAAGAGTTAGTTTTTGAATTTTGTTCTACTTGCTTGATATAACAGGTTAGGATTTGAAGGGGAGTTATCTTTTTTGCAGCAGGTTAGTACAACTTTATTTAAAAAGACCCTGGCTTTTTTATTCATTTGCCAGGGTCTTTTGTGTTATTTAACCTTTTGTTAAACGTCGAGGTTCTTGACGTTGCGGGAGTGGGTGATGATGAACTGCTTGCGAGGCGGCACTTCGTCGCCCATCAGCATACCGAAGGTTTCGTCGGCGGTGGCGGCATCCTCCACGTTTACCTGCAAGAAGGTCCGGGCCTTGGGGTTCATGGTAGTTTCCCAGAGCTGGTCGGAGTTCATTTCGCCCAGACCTTTATAGCGCTGGACTTCCGGCTGCTTGGATAAATTCATCTTTTTGATGATGGCATCGCGCTCGGTTTCAGTGTAGGCATAATGCCGTTCCTTGGCGTGCTTGACCAAATAGAGCGGCGGCTGGGCGATATAGAGATAGCCGTTTGCCACCAAATCTTTCATGTTACGGAAGAAGAAAGTGAGCAGAAGCGTCCGAATGTGCGCTCCGTCCACGTCGGCATCGGTCATAATCACGATGCGGTGATAGCGCAATTTGGCGGCCTCGAAGCTGTCTCCAATTCCGGCTCCCAGGGCTGTCACCAGCGCCCGAATTTCGGTGTTAGCCAGCATCTTGTCCATAGCGGCTCGCTCGACGTTCAAAATCTTACCGCGCAAAGGCAGGATGGCCTGAAAGCGCCGGTCGCGGCCCTGCTTGGCCGAACCACCGGCTGAGTCACCCTCGACGATAAAGAGTTCACTCCGGCTGGGGTCTTTTTCGGTACAGTCGGCCAGTTTACCCGGCAACGCCAGACCGTCAAAAGCGCCCTTACGGATGATGGTGTCTTTAATCTTGGCCTGTTGCTCACGGATACGGGCCGCGATAGAGCATTTCTCGACGATGCGGCGGGCTTCGTTGGGATTTTCTTCCAACCAGTTCGCCAGTGATTCGCCCAGGACGCTTTCCGTGGCGCTCTTGACGTTGGCGTTACCCAGCTTGGCCTTGGTCTGGCCTTCAAACTGAGGGTCGGCCAGTTTCACGCTGATAATCGCGGTCAAGCCCTGGCGTACATCGTCCCCGGTGAAGTTCTCGTCCTTCTCCTTGAGCAAATTGTTCTTGCGGGCGTAGTTGTTAATCGTACGGGTCAGGGCAGTCCGAAAGCCGGTCAGGTGCGTGCCACCGTCAACCGTATTGATATTGTTGGCAAAGGTGTGAATCGAGTCGTTATAGCCAGCCGTGTACTGAAAGGCTACTTCCACTTCCACCTCATCGCTGCGACGCTGGACGTAGAAGGGCTTTTGCTGGACCACTCCCCGGTTCTTGTTCATGTGCCGGACGAAAGACAACACGCCGCCTTCAAAGTAGAAGGTCAGTTCGCGGTCAATCCGCTCGTCCACCATATGAATTTGCAGGGCTTTGGTCAGAAAGCAAGTCTCGCGGAAGCGCTGGGCCATCGTCTCGTAGGTGTACTGGAGGGTATCGAAAATGGTATCGTCGGCCAGCCAGGAAGTGCGCGTACCACGCGGGTATTCGGCGATTTCTTCCTCGGTCATATCGCGGACCGTCATGTCGGCCGCCGGGATACCGCGATGATATTCCTGCTCGTAAAGCTTGCCATCGCGCCGGACCTGGACCCTGAGCCAGGTTGAAAGGGCGTTTACCACCGAAGCGCCCACGCCGTGCAGACCGCCGGAAACTTTGTAGCCGCCGCCGCCAAACTTACCCCCGGCGTGCAGAACGGTCATAACGATTTCCAGGGCCGGACGCTGTTTCTGGGCATGCAAATCGGTCGGGATACCACGGGCATCATCCGACACAGTTACGACGCAATCTTTGTCAATATGGACTTCGATTTTAGAACAGTAACCAGCCAGCGCCTCGTCCACGCTGTTATCTACAATTTCCCAGACCAGGTGATGCAGACCCCGGTAATCGGTGCTGCCGATGTACATACCGGGCCGTTTGCGTACCGGGTCCAGACCCTCTAACACCTGAATATCGCTGGCGTTATAACTCGATTGTATGCTCTCTTCACTGGTTATTTGTTGCGTCACGCTCATTGCCTCCGATGAACTATTCGGTTTAATTAATCAATATATTATACCACAAATTGGCCTCAAATAGAAGCTTTATTAGAACAGACATGCAAATTTTCACGTTAATAAAGCTCTATTATAAAGTAAATTCTTCTCTAACATTTCGCTAATTTGGTTCTAACACAGCCTGGCTATAATAGCCCTGGAAGTAATCCAGAAGCGTAATTTTAGTAATATTTAAGCAGGAGTTTTGCAGATTACCGTCCCGCTGGCCCCGGTTGCCAAAGCTCGCCGGGTACTGGTCAACGGGGCGAGCCAGACTCAAAACTAATTAAATTCAACCACCTAAAATAAAAATCCGCTACCGGGTAATTGACTCAGGTAGCGGATTTTATTTATGTGGGGTCGGCCAGCCAGCCCAGCACTTCCGGCAAAACGGCCTGGGGCTGTTCGCGGTGGGGATAGTGGCCTAACCCTTCCAGCACCTTTAAGCGGGCCGAGGGCATCTTTTGCTGGACTATGCTAGCTTCCGCCTGGGCGTCTTTGAAGTCGGGGTCTTTGCTGCCGAAATATATGAGGGCCGGAACCTTTATCCGTTCGATATCATGGTCAATTCGGCGGGCCAGGCACATTCCGGCAATACTTTTCATTGCGCCGGGTTTTCCCACAAATTCTTTTAGCTGGGTCATGTAATCCGCTTCCACCGGGCGGCTGGGATAAAGCTTTTTGAAATAGGAGAGCCAGATTTGCTTGCCCAGACCCGGCACTTTCAAGAGGCCGACCATCAGATAAGCCACCAGCAAATTCCCAGTGTGCATTATCGGGTTAAACATTATCAAACCCTTTACCCGTTCGGGATGGTCGGCTGCGTACAGGCCCGCCGATGCCCCCGAAACCGAGCAAGCCACCAGGATTACCTCGCTGACGTTTTCGGCATCAAGAATAGCCGTTATATCGTTGCAAAGGTCTGCGATAGTGAAAGATTTAAAGCGGCCTTCCGACGCGCCCATACCGCGCAAATCGGCTGAAATTACCCTGTAACCAGCTTCCACCAGGGCCGGAACGAAAAACTCGTACTCGCGCCGGGTATCTCCCAGGCTGGGCAGGCAAAGCACCGCCGGGCCTTCGCCTTTCACTTCATACGCCAGCTTACCCCCGGCTACCTCGATTGTTTTGGAGCTAACAGTTTCAGTCATCATTTTCTTTTCCTTTTCCAACAAAATTTTTTGAAGCCTCAAATGTCTGTTTTACTAAATTTTGCCAACGGGCATTAACGAGTTTCGATGATTTGAGGTTATTTATGATTTCTATTGTTCTATGTCCGAACGTTCGGACGTTTTTATAGTAGCATCCTTTTGAATTTTGTAAAGAGGCAATTTCAATTAGCGGAATTTAGATTTTTAGGCTGGCAATTGCTTTTAACCCATCGTCACGCTTTTGTAGCGGATAAAGCATACATAACCATAGGGCATATAAACATTAGTCTATCCGGAGTGGGGCCGGAAAATACTGGCTCGGTGAAAAGTAGCAGGGAAAAATTAGTGCCAGCCCATGCGGTCCAATTCGTCATCGTCTATCCCGAAGAAATGGGCCACTTCGTGCAAGACGGTTCGCCGGACCTGTTCTTTGAGAGCGGCCTGGCCCGGATAGCTTTCTTCAAGGGTATCCTGGAAAATGGTAATTTTATCGGGTAGGGCCATATTGTAGTTGGAGGAACGTTCGGTGCGGGGAATACCTTCATACAGGCCGTAAAGGGTTTCGACATCCGGGTTCATACCCAACCCTAATAGCTGGGAGCGTGAGGGCCGCCGCTCGACCATCACGATCACATTTTCTTGTTCCAGAAACTGGCGGAACCGAGCGGGCATTCCGCGCAAAGCAGCGGCTACCAGTCGTTCAAATTCAGGTTTAGAGCGGGCTAAACTCATTTTAACTTATACCTGACAACACGTTCTCCACTCACATGATTTTTAATCGAATTGACCGACCTTAAATCCTTCCAGGGTTCGAGTGGGCGCTTTCAAATCGAGGGGAGTTTCCCAATCCACTTTATCCAGAAACGCCAGGACGCGCTGCTCATACTCTTTACCAAAGACGATAAAGCTCTGAGCATGCGTCACTCCCGGCTGAGTCCATAATTCCCTGGGCCACCCGGCCATTTCAAATAGGATATAGGCATTCTCGACACGGGTCAACTGGTCGGACTCGCCATGAATGATAAAAAGCGGCCTGGGCGCGAGAGCCGCCACGTAATCAGCCGGGTTAGCCTGACCCGCCGGGAGGCCGTGATACCGGGCGAAAATAGCCCAGGCATAACGGCTGAGTGGCCTCGCCAGCCACATCGGGATATGATAAGCGTTGTTTATTTCGGCGGCGATAGAGTAGCGCAGGTGGGCATAGGGGCTGTCGGCGACTACAGCCCGGATAAAGGGGTTCTCGGCGGCCCCCATTATCATAATTGCCGCGCCCATCGAAATACCAAAGGCCGCAAAAAGGGTCTGGCCGCGCCCCAGAAGCCAGTCAACCGCCCCATGAACGTCCAGCCGTTCCCAGTAGCCCAGCGAAGTGCCGCGTGGCCCTTCGCTCTGTCCGTGGCCTCGGAAATCAAACATAAAGACATTGTAACCGGCCCGGTAAAAGAAAGAGGCATATTCCAGGTCGGGTTCTTTGTTGCTGGTATGGCCGTGACCGGCGATTATGGTTATATTTTTAGGGGTTACACCGCCCTCGGAAGGGGCCGGAATGAACCAGCCGTGCAGTTTGAGGCCGTCCCTGGCTGGAAACCAGACTTCCTCATAGGCCATATTTAAATCCTGGGGCGTGCGCGGACCGACCACTCGTGGGAATAGGACCAGCCGGTTTATAACTACTCGTTTGAGCCTGGCCCGGACGCGCCACCAGGCCAACCCGGCCAGCCCACCTAGAGCGGCCTTCCAGACCAGCGAGCTTATACGCGGCGAAGCTTTATGCGGTTGATTATCAATCTGATGCTCTGGCACAGTTTTTCTCTTTCTAATTGCCTGGCTTGCCGCTGTCATCTGAGAGTCATTTTAGAGTGATAGATTGAAGCCGGGTTGCAAGACCAAAAGCTATCCTGTTTTAACGCGCCTGGCCTGTCTTGTCAAGGCGCAAAGTCCTGGCAACCCAGTGGCACAAACTATGCCTTTAAAGGTATAGAAGCGCCTTTTACCTGGATTTGTTGTGCTATAATTACCATTATCGAGCTTGCTTACCTGAAGTTTTACAATTTGGAGTCATCAGTAAAGGAAAGACAACCTCAATGAAAAAAACTGGTAGTGCCCGACCTGGGACGAGATTATGGGGCGTAGCCCTACTGTGCCTGTGGCTGGCCGGACTTCTTGCAGCCTGTGGCGAAAATCCTACCGCTACCCCTACTCCCACGGCCATTCCACCGTCACCGACACCAGTTAAACCCCTGACACCTGCGGAAATCGCTCAAATGTCGGCTGATAAACTAAATACGGTTAACTCGCTCCATTTTATTGTAGATATTAAAGCCGGACAAGTCGAACTATACCAGGGCATAACCTTTAAGAAAGCCGAAGGCGATTTTAGCAAGCCGGATAAATTCAAGGCGAAATTAAGGGTGACCGTGACGATTGCCCAGG
>JAYSYV010001184.1:0-11015 GCA_043727245.1 Chloroflexota bacterium
GCGGGCCGCCGGGATATTTAGCCTGGTCGAAAAATTACTTGAGCAGCACAATATTAAGCTAAATGTTTATGATAAAGCCAAATACGAGCAAGGGCGAACCGTTATCGCAACAATGGCAGGACTGAACAAAGTTGTCTTAACCGGAAATGAACCGGACGGCCAAAACCTGGCGCTGACCGATATTTTAAGGCTGGTAGGAGTTTACTCCAACTGAGGTTAAATGTAAGTACCTTTGTAGTAGAGGTAGCTGAAAATTTGGTGAAATTTCGGGCGGTTTCAAATTGACCATTTTCAAAGATCCGAGGTTGAGTAGTATAGGTCCGAAAACCTACGACAGAGTACTTTTGTTCTAATTTAGTTCAATCTTCTAAACCTTCGGGGGTACGCAGAGGCCGTAACTGGCCGTTTTGTACTGCCTCGCTCAATTCAAAGTGATAGCGGCCCAGCATATTGCAGTGAGCAAAACCTAATGGCGACAATTGGGCCACATCTTCGGCTTTGACTTCGATCTTTCCTTCCTTTCTCAGTTGGTCCAGGGCTGCATCCATATATATCGTGTTCCACAATATCACCATATTTAGCACCAGCCCTAATGCTCCAAGTTGATCCTCTTGCCCTTCCCGGTAACGTTGCCGAATCTCTCCTCGGCGTCTTTGCAAGATTCTCCGGGCTAACTGGTGACGACTTTCTCCACGGTTAAGCTGGTTGAGGATACGCCGCCTGTAGTTTCCGTCATCTATATTTGACGTTTAGACTAAAAACAAAGGGCCAGCCAACCTTGCGGTAGCTCGCCCAAACGAGTAATGTTGCTTCTGATCAAAAAAGGGAGCATTACTCGAATGGACTTTAACATACTTAAAGAATTTCGTCAGCACTTTTACGATATCATTTGGAGGGCAAAAGATAGCCTGTTTAATTGTGCTGATGCCTTACTGACCGAAACGGCGGCTCAAAGCTTTGTTGAATTGGCCCTCTCGCCTTTCTTCAAGCGAAAATGGCTCAGCCTCTATGAAGGCTTTGAAGATGGCTTGCTTGATCGCGCAGCTTTGCGGCAACTCTTCGCCAACTATGCGCCTCATCCCAGCCAGGACGAGGATTGGCTGGTGGTGGGGGTAGATGCCTCTAACATTGTCCGTCCCCAAGCTTTTAGCTACCAAGACCGGGGTGTCTTGTATGTGCATAATCTGCCTGAATGTGACAAACCGATCACTTACGGCTGGCAGTTCTCAGTGGCGGCGGCGTTGCCAGAGCTTGCCAGTAGCTGGTCTTACATTCTGGACACTTGCCGCATCGCTTTTTACCTACCAGATTAGAATTATTTTGAGTTCGCGTTTCTTGCGCGAGTATTGTTAATGTGCCTTTTAGTCTAAACGTCAAAAGTGTGTCACAGGCTATAAAATATATGGCCGATTTTTTTAATAATACAGATGCAAGCAACCGAGCAAACAAAAGCTTACACCGAAATTAACAAGTAATTATCCTTCTTTTCTGTCTCTCCCTAACTTCTCATAAAACTACGCCGATTTGAGCAGCGGCGTAGTCATATACCAATATGGCCGGGACGGTACTTAACACACTATTGTTGAGAACTGGCCCACTTTTCATTTTAAAATAGGCTATTGTCAGTAAGAAGAAATAATGCGATGATAATAGCGGGTTCATTTTATTGAAAATTTTAGACAGAAGTAGGAGTGATAAAATAATGTCACAACCGGGTCAGAATCCTAACCAGAATAATTACCCGCAGTCCAATCAACCGCCCCCACCTTATAACCAGGGGAATTATCAAGCACCGCAAGGCTCATATCAGCCTGGCGGCTACCCCCAGCCCCAACCGCCCGGACAATATCAGGGCGTAGCCTATGGCGCTCCTCCAGCTTATAGGGTTGCTCCGGTCAAAAGGGTCGCTAATCCGCTTCTTTATTTGATACCGGCTGTGGGCGTGGTGATAATGGCCCTCGGTGTATTTTTGCCCTGGTTCAATATGACCTTTCTTGGCGGCACGATTGCGGTAAACGGGCTGGGAAATCTCAGTGGCCCCGCCGATCTTGTCACCACCCTTACGCAGGGTACTGGTTCTCCTGGAGCAAAAGATGGTGTTCTGGTGCTGGGTCTGGCCGGAATATTGATCGTCTTGATAGTGCTTGGCTTACTACTAAAGGCGCGTGGTTTTGCTATTGCCGCGATTGTTTTTGGGGTAATAGCAGCGGGTTTGATGGCTTTTGAAGTGAGCGATGTAGGCAAGAGTGTCGGTGATATAAATCAGACCGGGCTTGGTCAGATAAAGGCTGAAACCGGCCTGGGCATCTATGTCGGTCTGGTCGGGGCGCTAATAGTGCTGTTCGGAGCGATTATAACTTTCGCATTTTTCAGAAAGAGCCGGGCGCGGGTCTAAACCTTAAAAGGCCGCCGCTACCGTCTACAAAGGCTTGTCTATCAAAGTTTCAGGCTCAGTTGGTATTTTGAGAGTCGGCTTTTATAGCAGACGGTAACGGGGCATAGGCACAAAAAACTTCCTCGGTAGCATAACTATATTCCAGGGAATGATCTTCGGCCTGGGCCAGGTCTGTTCCAATAGCCGTTCCAGCCGGTTTTGGTTCGGCCTGGGCTAATTTACCCTGCCGGGCCAGTTTGGTTGGCCGTTTTTCGCCCCGCATTTCAGCCCACACGCTGGACACCTCGCCACCCATCAAAATTACCAGGGCCGTTAGATAGAGCCAGAAGACGAAAATTACCACTCCGGCCAGGCTGCCATAAGTGTAGCTGTAGTGAACTATCTGGGTTACGTAGAAGTTAAAGCCGATTTTCAATACTTCAAACAGGACTGTCACCAACACGGCCCCCGGCCAGACATCAAAAAAAGTTACCCGGCGCTGCGGCACGATGCGGAAAAGAACCATAAAAGTTATAAAGTTCAGCACCCAGGGAATGATAAAAGACCACAAATTCCATAAATTATCCTGTCCGGCGTAGGACCGTATTTGTTCGTTACTATAAACGAAGTTGCGGACAATCTCAAAGGTCACGCTTACACCGAGCGACCCTACAATGAACAGCAAGAAAAGACCGAACAGCACGAAGCGCAGCAACATACTTTCAAAAAAGGTGCGGCTCTGGCCGGGAATTTGCCAGGCTTTATTCAGGGCGGTGGTCAGCGAGTCGAAGATGCCGGAACCGCCCCAGATGAGGCCCACGAAGAAGGCTATAAAGAATAAGGGCCGGAAGTTCTGGCTTTGTTCAAGGGCTTGGTTCACTATGTCGGATATCGGCACAGTGCCAGCCGGGAAAGCTTTGGAGAGTTCTTGCAGCAGGTTAAATTTGGCAACCGGGTCCTGGTAGATGAAGGAAAAGATGATAATTACACCCAGAATTAGCGGGAAGACGGAAAAAAGAGCGTAATAACTAATCTGGGCGGCCAGGTTAAGGCAGTCGTCTTTAATAAATTCTTTGACCGATGTCACTACCAGCGCGAAAAGTTTTTTAAGAATTTTTGCCAGGCTGACACTAATCCGGCGCAAAGCTATCGGTAGCCGCCGGTTGAAAAAATCATTAGGGGGTCGTTGGCCGGCAGAAAATGGCTCCGGGTTAGCTGGCAAATCCATCTATTTATCTCTAACTCGGTAGGCGAGTAACCGGTGGAGTGGGCGTTAGTTGCGGATCAGTTTCAATAAATTTGACTTCGGTGTAGCCGCCCTGTAAAAACAGATTACGCAAATTATCTTCGGCATTTTGACGGGCCTCCTGCATCAACTTGCCTTGTTCCAGGACTGTTTTAACGATTTGCTTTTGCCCTTCATCTTCCATCATATCCTGAAGATTAGGGTTTTTGCTGAAAGCCGCGAATACTTCACTATTCTGGGCAATAACTTTGCCATCCCGTTCTACCCGCAAGACCTGGGGCGCTGGCAGTTTAATCGTCACCAGTTTACCCGAAACGATAACATCACTATCCTTGACCGTACTCATGTCTATCCCGGCGGTCATGGTCACGACCACCTGGTAAGTCAGTTTATCTTTTGAAAAAGGCAGGATGCTGGAAGTCTCACCCTCGACTATTTTTGAACTGGTAACTTCGGCGGTTTCCATCTTATACTGCTTGATAATCTGGCCTACCATGATTGGAGCCGGGGCCGAAGGTTTATTGAAAGGGTTATTGTTAGAGAGAAAATAGCCGACAACAATAATCGCCAGCGGAATTAAGATTGCCAGGAAAATTAAACGATTTAAAGTGCTTAAAGACCGGCTTTTGCCTGCCATTGGTTCCTTACATCCTTGTCTAGCGGGCAGTTTTCCGCTCCGCTAATATAGGTCATGACAAAACTATCTCTACTTGATAACGGTTGTGCCAGTGCTGCCGCCGATGACCGCGATTGCAATAATAATCGCAATAATGACCAGTACGACCATAATTAGTGAAACTACTCGCGTGATGCTCATACCACTTCTTCGATTGCTCACAGAGGTTCTCCTTACCAGTTAAAGATTTTCTACTAACTCATATACGCAAAAAAATATGACAGGTTTCTTACAATTTATATCAATTGTATTGCAAATAATATGCCTACAAACAAACAAGTTTTACTTTATTCTCAAATTGACATTTACCGCTTGCAGGAGAATTACAGTACGCTCCCGGCTCAATTATAGCTTTCCAGGGAATTTTGTCTACTAACAAATCCAGCTAAAATCTTACGAGGGAAAAGAAAATACCCTTGCACAGGGCAAAGGTATTTCACTAAAAACCAGTCGGTCTAAGCGGGTCGCTGAAGTGTAGCTTTAGAGGTATTTCTTCAGCCAGGTCAGGGTTTCGCCCCAGGCGGCTACAGCGGCAGTTTCGTTATAGCTGGCTCCGGTGTCGTTGTTGAAGGCGTGACCAGCCCCATCATAGATTTTCTTTTCGTAGGTCTTACCGGCATCCTTGAGAGTCTTTTCCAGGCTGGGAATCCCGCCGTTAACCCGCGCATCGGTCCCACCGTATTGGCCCAGAATAGCGGCCTGGGTGGTAGCCATCAGGCTGACTGGCGTGGGAACCGGGCCGTAATAAGGTACTGCCGCCGCAACTTTGGGGTTAGCCGCCGCAAATCGCAAAGCCATGCCGCCGCCGAAGCAGAAGCCGACCACGCCGTACTTGCCCGCTTTGACCCCGGCGACTGTTTCCAGGTAGGTTCCGCTGCTAGTGAGGTCTTTGACCAAATCTTCCGGCTTGGCGTTCGCGAAATAGCCTGTTACCTGGTCAGTAGGAACTTTATTCGTACCACCGTTACGCGAGGCTAAATCGGGCGCAAGGGCGATAAATCCGGCCCTGGCAAAGCGGCGGGCGACATCCTTGATATGGTCGGTCAGACCCCGGTTTTCGTGAATAACAATCACCCCCGGATAAGTGCCAGCCGCCGCAGGTTTAGCCAGGTAGCCCATGATAGTGGTATCGCCCTGATAGGTGACATCGCTGGCCTGGACTGCCGGGTCGGTGGCCGCCACGGTAAGCGGTCCCTTCGCCTGCCCAGGAGTAGCCGCAGCGGCTGCGGTGGTTCCGGCAGCGGTAGTTCCTGATGCACTTGTTCCACCAGCCGCCGTTGTAGCCGCGCTAGTCGTAGGGGCCGCAGTCGTACTGGCAGCGGTTGTGCCAGCCGCCGAAGTAGCCGCGCTAGTTGTAGGGGCCACAGTCGTACCGGCAACGGTTGTTGCGGCGGCAGTTGTAGTCGCTGCGGCAGTAGTGGCTGCTGCCGAAGTAGCCGCGCTGGTGGTAGCAGCAGGGGCGGTAGTCACTGAGGAAATGGTGGCCGTAGCGTCACCACATGCCACCAATAAAGCGGTTGCTCCGGCGGCGCTGCCACAAATCAAAATCAAACGCCGTAACATCCGGCGGCGTGACATTTGCCCGCCCTGGTAATCCTCAATGGTTTCTTCTCCCAGGTAGACCTGCATATCGTTCAACTGACTGACAGAAATCTCATCGCGTTGTTTGTAGGCCAATATTACTTCTCCTTAGTTGTGTTCTTTTTTTGTTCTATTAAAGAAGACACTCGGACGGCAAAGTGGGTTTAAGAACGTTAGATAAAATTATAATCCGATAATCCAGGTGCTTCTCCAGCAGTTTGATATGGATCAAAATGAGCTGATAAAATTCCCATCCCTGAAAGTTACCTGTTTTCTGTAGCTTAACATGGACCAATGTTACAAAGCTCGTACAACGCCAATAAAAAATTAGGGTTAAATTAAATTACGGAGTCGGAACGCAGTCGGAAACCACAAAGAGCTGTCAAGGGGTTAATAAGAGATTAGAGCTTATTTTTCACCGGGAAAACAAATGTACCTCAAACCACTCCAAAAGGATTTTGTCATAGCTGACAAGACGATCTTTATACTCCAATAAATTTGTAAGCTCCACCCTTACTAAAAAGGCAGAGCTTTCCTGAAAGTTTCCCGGCCTTGATTTACGGCCTATTTGGTTGGGGCCGGGGTTGGCGGCGGGCCGGACATAAAGACGCTGGTAAAAGCCTGTAACAGGCCGCTCCCCGAAACCGCAATCGCCACGGTCTTTTTCCCGGCAATCTGGTCGGTAATACTTTTAAGGACATCCGCCGGGATACCAGCCGAGGCTGCCTGTTTGATAAAGGCATCGGTATAGGGCTGGATGACGACCACCGCCTGGGTATCCTCTCTGGAAAGCAATCCAAGATATTGCTGGCCTTGCTTGCTTAACAGGGTAGAGCCGGATAGGCCCGGTATAATCGAGAGAGGCTTAAAGTTGGACGATTGGAGAGTTTTGGTATAATTTGCCGCGAAAGTATCCAGGTCATCGTTGGAGGCGTATAGGTTAATCTGTAAGGCTCCGGTGCTGGCAGCCGGAATACCAACCGATTGCAGCAGGATACTCAGGACAGTAGTATCAATGGTTATCGGGATGGCATCGGGTGGGGCTGGTACGACCGGCGGGACGGCCTGAACGGTTATAATGGCGGGAGCCGGGTTAGCTGTAGTAGGGTTTGGGGCCAGGGTAGGCGTGGGGGCCACGGTCGGAACCGGGGTTGGGGCAGGTGTGGCGGTGGCAATCGGGGTAGGGGTAGAGGTAGGGGCATCGCCACAGGCCGCCAATCCACTGAGCAGTAACAGACTCACCAGCCCCACCAACATACTTTTTTTGAGCATCAAATTCTCCTTCAGAAATTTTAGAATGTTAAACGGAAAAGGTTAAACGCAAATTAGGTAATTCAGGTTAAAAGCCGGTAACATTCCGGGTTTCATATCTTTTTGTAACTTGCTGACCCCCTTAACTTTCGCTCGTTCCACGTTTTACGCTCAGCGTTCCACGTGTTTTTACAGAATGTAGCGGGCAGTTATATAGTGTATAATAGCAAGATAAGTGCTATCAGCGCCAGGTTTGGCGTGCGGATAGCCAGGACTGGCCTTTTTATAGGCCAGGAGTAATTAAGGAATAGAAAAGAAGCTTGAAAGTTGAAGATCATGGATAGACCGGGCCGGGCAAGCCGCCGCAAGCGGGAAGGTCAGGAAGATCAAGTCACCCCCGTTCTGGCTAACCTGACACCGGCTCAAATCGTAACTGAACTGGATAAGTTTATTGTCGGGCAAAAGGATGCCAAACGGGCCGTGGCAATCGCTTTGCGTAACCGCTATCGTCGCCAGCAACTCAGCGAAGAAATGCGTAACGAAATTGCCCCCAAAAATATTATGATGATCGGCCCAACCGGGGTTGGCAAGACCGAAATCGCCCGCCGCATGGCAAAATTGATTGATGCCCCTTTCCTGAAGGTCGAGGCGACCAAGTTTACCGAAGTTGGTTATGTTGGCCGTGATGTTGACTCGATTATACGCGACCTGGTTGAAGTCAGTATCTCAATGGTCCACGATGAAAAGCTGCGTGAGGTCCGGTCCCAGGCCGAAGGAGCCGCTACCGAGAAGTTGATCGGCTACCTGGTTCAGCAGCTTTATTACAAAGACCAGATCAAGAAACCTTTTTCGCGGCACTTCCAGATTATCGAGGTGGGCGCGACTGTCATTCCAGCGGAAGTTATTAGTCTGCCCGAAGTAATTGAAGGCGCTAAAGAAGGCGAACCGAGCGAGGCCAGCGCCGAGGATAGCGAGAAATCGACCCTTACGCCGGAAGAAACGCGCTTGCTCCAGCGCCGCCGCCGCCGGGTTGCGGCCATGTTGCGCCAGAACAAGCTGGAAGAACAGACCGTTGAAATTGACCTGGACGAGGAACCGTACAACGGTATGATCGAGTTTATGGCCGGTCTTAACACCGATGATAACGGCGATGGCCTTCAGGATTTTATGGAAAACCTGGGGTCACTGACCCGCCACCGTTCGCGGCGAGTTTCGGTCAAAGAGGCCCGGCGCATCCTCATTAACGAGGAAGCCAACAAGCTGATTGATTTCGATGGCGTAGTAGATGCTTCTATCCAGCGGACCGAACAATTAGGGGTGGTCTTCCTGGACGAGATTGATAAAGTAGTCGGTAACGGCAACGAAAGCGGCCCGGACGTTTCGGGCGAAGGTGTCCAGCGCGACCTGCTGCCGATTGTAGAAGGCTCGACCGTGATGACCCGCTATGGCCCGGTCAAGAGCGACCATATTTTATTTATCGCTGCCGGGGCTTTCCATAATGCCAAGCCGTCCGACCTGATACCGGAGTTGCAGGGCCGCTTTCCTTTGCGGGTAGAACTGGAAAGCCTGGACCGGGACGACCTCAAAGAAATCCTGACCAAGCCGGAAAATGCTCTCACCAAGCAGTATACAGCCCTTCTGGGTACGGAAAACGTGACCCTTACTTTTGAGGAGTCCGGCCTGGACGAGATGGCTCGTATCGCCGCCGAAGTGAACGAACGGACCGAAGACATTGGGGCGCGGCGGTTGCACACTATTATGGAAAATGTGCTAGAAGAAATTTCTTTCACCGCTACCGACCATGGCGGCGAAACTTTTGTGATTGACCAGAAGTATGTCCTGGAGCGCGTCGGCGACCTGGTTGAAGACGAGGACTTGAGCCGCTACATTTTATAAGGAGACTTTGACCCGATGGAGCTAAACAGCGTCCAGATTCAGCAAATCTTACCGCATCGCTTTCCGTTTTTGCTGGTAGACAAGATATTGGAAGTAGAATATGGCAAACGGGCGGTCGGCCTCAAAAATGTTAGCATAAACGAATGGTTCTTCCAGGGCCACTTTCCGGCTTACCCGGTAATGCCGGGCGTGTTAATAATGGAAGCCCTGGCCCAGGTCGGGGCAGTCGCGCTGTTGGGTATGGAAGAATATAAAGGCCGGATTGCTTTCTTTGGCGGCATGGATGGAGTCCGCTTCAAACGGCAAGTTGTGCCGGGTGACGTTTTGCGGCTGGAAGTGGAAGTCCTTCAATTCCGGGGAGTGGTCGGCAAAGCCAACGGCATTGCCACGGTAGATGGCAAAGTCGCGGCCAGGGGTGAAATGACCTTCGCGATTGGCCCGGCAGCCTCAGAAAACGCCGGTTAAACTTTCTGTCAGTTGGTTGGCAGTTGAAAAAGAGTTATAGGCTAAATTGCCACTGAATCCCTTAGAAAAAGAGCCTGCCGGGCCGGTTGCCCGACAACGCCGGGAGCTTTTGCGCGAGAATGGCATAAGTTGGGCCTGTCGCAGCCTGACCTGGGGTTTCGATCTACCCCGGCGACTGCTTGGAAAGCCAGTGCCAACCCTGAAGGATTTGCCGCCCGGTTCCAGGGTTATTTTTATCAAGCCTTGCTGCCTGGGCGATGTCATTATGACCACAGCGACTGTCGCGGCGATAACCCAGGCCCGGCCTGACCTCAGAATGGATTACGTGGTCAGCGATTGGTCGCGCCCGGCCCTGGTAGGCAATCCCCACCTGGACCGTTTAGTGCCGACCGGTGTTAGCGGTTCAAACCTGGGCTGGCGTAACTGGCTGCGTCTGGCCTGGAAACTGCGCCGGAAAGGCTACCAGGCGGCTATGGTCCTGGACCGTTCGCCTCTGTTGAACTTGCTGCCCTGGCTGGCCGGTATCCCGGTCCGGGCCGGAGTAGATAATCAGTGGCGCGGTTTTGCCCTGAATGTTCGGGCCACTCAAACCGGCAGCCTGAAACACGAAGCCGAAGTTTACCTGGATGTTGCCCGCGCCCTGGGTCTGACACCACAAGACTCCCGCTTAGAGTTTTTCGTCCCGAAGAAGGCCGAAGAAAGTTTCCGGCAAAAAGCCCTTAAACTGGGCCTGGACCTCGACCGACCGATTGTAACCATTCACCCGGCGGGCGGACAGAACCCCGATACACAGGTTCTTTCCAAGCGCTGGTCGCCCGGAGGTTTCGCCGTTATCGCGGCCCGCCTGGTTGAAAAGGGCTTTCAGGTTATCCTGATTGGGGCTGCCACTGACCGGCCAGTTGTGGCAGAAGTGCTGGCGGCGGTTGCCCCTAATACGGCTGAGAATATTACGATTATTGATGGGTGCGGCCAGTTCGACCTGGCCGAAAGTGGCGCTCTGCTGGCCCATTCCAGGCTCTTTGTGGGTAATGATACCGGCTTTATGCACCTGGCCGTGGCTACTGGAACAGCCGTTGTAGCTATCTTTGGCCCCAGCAGCCCGCTAGTTTATGGCCCTTATACTGCCAGGGGCCGCTCGGTCAGTGCTGTAAACCAGGCTGGTCTGGCCGGACTGCCGCTTAAGGAATACCAGGCTCTTTCGATGGCCGAGGGGGGTATTGCCACTATCAGTGTCGAGCTGGTCTGGGAGCAGGTTGAAGAAGTAACGGAATCGTAGAACGGATAACGTTTAACCCTTATTTACCCAGGCAATAAAAAGATGGATCTGAAACAGCTGCTAAAAAGAATGGCTCGCCGTTTGCTCCTATGGGGTTTGCAAGGCGCGGCCCGCCCTACCTTGCACTACACTGTGTCCCGGCCTGATTTTTCGCGTCCTCCTCGCAAGTTGCTCTTAATCCGGCCCGACCACCTGGGCGATGTCCTGATGCTTACCCCGGCCCTGGCAAGTTTGCGTAAAGCTTTACCTC
>JAYSYV010001185.1:0-1073 GCA_043727245.1 Chloroflexota bacterium
AGGATATCAGACCCCTGCTTTCTTCTTCCGCTCAGAAAATTGAAGTTCGTAAAATTAACGGCACTGTAAAAGATGCCCTTGAATATAACGAACATCCTGAAGGTTTTTGCTGCATTGCTATTGGTGGTGATAAATTATCTCGCGGTCTCACCCTTGAAGGACTCACCGTCAGCTATTACCTTCGTGCCTCTAAAATGTATGACACCCTGATGCAAATGGGGCGCTGGTTTGGATATCGAGACGGTTATGTCGATCTTTGCCGTCTCTACACTACCAGCGAACTTGTTGACTGGTATAAATATATAACTATTGCCAGCGAGGAGCTACGGCAGGATTTCGATTTTATGGCTTCCACCGGAGGTACTCCAGAGGATTTTGGTCTCAGGGTTCTTAACCATCCGAATAACCTTATGGTGACGGCTGCCAATAAAATGAAGTCCGGCACTCCGGTCCAGATTTCCTTTTCCGATACCATCAGTGAAACAATTATTTTTGATAAAAACCCTGCGGAAATAGACAAAAACTTCAACCTGACCGATACCTTCATTGCTTCCCTTGGAAAACCTTTACCTCGCCAGAGTGGTATTGCCTATAAATGGCATACTACCGATACTGATGCCATTCTGAGTTTCATCGAAGCCTTCTCAACCCATCCTGGCGCTCGAAAGGTTCAAACTGCTGTACTGGCCGCCTATATCGAGAGCCGACTTAAAGACAAAGAGCTGGTCGAATGGGTAATCGGACTTTCTCAGGGAAACGGCCCTGAATACAGTATTGGCGGTCAAAAAATCAAAGCAGTGACTCGCAGCAATTTCCCCCCCAAAGCATCCCCTGACGAGAAAGCCTACCGAATCAGAAGGCTTGTAAGTCCTGGCGACGAAACTATTGATCTATCCGCTGCTGAAAAAGATGAGGCCCTTCAAAAAACAGTAAATATGTGGCACATTAATCCCGGCCGCTCAACCCGCACCGAACCACCCGTTACACCATCCGGCCCTGGTATCAGAAATACTCGCCCCGCCAACCGCGGCCTGCTTCTGCTTTATCCTTTGATCCCAAAAACTGATAACAAT
>JAYSYV010001186.1:0-1073 GCA_043727245.1 Chloroflexota bacterium
CTCGACGCTCGGCCTCCTCAGCTTCATACTGAGTAGTCGATTTGCGACTCTTATACCGGTTGTCAAAAGCTTCTCTGGCTTCACCTAGCTGGCGTTCCGCCGTTTCATAAAGAGTGCGCCAGCGGTTGCAAGCCCAATCAAATTCCTGGGGAGTTTCAGTAATAATCTGGCGAAGCCAGGGTTCCCATTCATATAATTCGGTGTTAGTCCCCGGTAAAGCCGTGGCAAGAATCCGGCGACAGATCTTAAAACATTCTTCCTGGCGCGCCTGGCTGAACTCAATTGTTGCCTGGATATGCTCGTGCAAGGGATAACTCTCGACCGAGTTAGATGTATCAATAAGATCAATCATTGAACGGCCCAGGCTAAGACCGGTCAAACTGAGCCACACGGCATGAACATGGGCTCGGATCAATTCCTCATTGGTAAGGTCGAGGCGGGGCGGAATTACTACTCCGGAAACCATTTTGGAAGGTTGGCGGAAGAAATACTGGTCGTGACCGCTACCAACCGAACAATAAGTTGCCACCAGGGCAGGGCTTCCACTCCGGCCGGCCCGACCACTCCTTTGAGCATAGTTTGCCGGAGTAGGCGGCACATTTCGCATATGTACCATATTAAGGGTAGCTATATCGATACCCAGTTCCATGGTAGGTGAGCAAAATAGGGCCGATAAGGTGCCGCTTCGGAATTGTTTTTCACGCTGTTCGCGGTCCTTCTGGGCCACCTGCCCGGTATGCTCGCGCCCTTCAATATTTTGCAGGCTGGTGCCGGTAGTTTTATAAAGTTCCGCAAAGTACTGATTAGGAACTGCAGTGGGGTCGTAAGTTGTTTCCATCCTCTTGCGGCGAATATAGTCACGGGCTATCGTTTTACCATCCCCGGCCCGCCAGATCAGGCAATCGCTACGGACCTGAACCGCGTTGTCAGTACCTTCGATAGCATCCAGCCCAATAAGTAACCCCCAGCCTTTTAAGATAGCTACCAGGCTGTTTATCAGTTCGGTATATTCTTCCTTATCAAGATTACGGTTAAGAACCGCCTCACCCCAGGTGGAAGACGATTTTAGAAAC
>JAYSYV010001187.1:0-1071 GCA_043727245.1 Chloroflexota bacterium
TAATACACCGTTTCAAGGCCAGGAACAGGGTTATTACCAGCAGCCGCCGCAACAGTATAACCCTAACGGTGTTTACTCCCCTGGAAACCAGCCACCCCAGCCGGTTAAACAATGGCCCTGGTGGGCTACCACGCTGCTTGTGTTCGTGGTGTTCGGTGGCATACTGGCCGTGGCCGTAACTCGCAGCAAATCTAGTTTGGACGCGGATCAACAACAAGTAGTAGCCACCACCGGGCCGGTAGCCAGCCAGGGCGCGGTCCGGGTCGCCCCGACTGCCGCAACGGTGCAAAACATCGGCAGGGTAGGGCAAACCATTTCTAAAAACGGTTATCTAATTACCGTTAACGCGGTTGAGAAGTCAGATAATTTCAGCGGCGCGTCTTACGGTCAGGCTAAAGAAGGCTATTACTATGTCGCCCTTGATATTACGGTCGGAAGCGCCAGGGATAAAGGCATAAGTTCCGGTTGTTTGACCTGCTCCCTTAAAGATGATAAAGGGTTCAAGTTTGACCAGAACATGGTCGGCTATAGGAAACCCCTGCTGCCTGGCGAGAATGACATTCCAAGCGGTGATAAAGTGCGGGGTTGGGTTACATTTGAAGTCCCAAAAACCGCTACTGGCCTGGTGTTTGAGTACAGCCAATTGTTTGAGAGTGATAAGATAAGGTTTTCTTTGGGGTAGTCCAAATCTCAACCCAGATGCGTTTACCATGCGACCGGTCCAACATCTTTAAATGAGTCGGGTCATTCCTGTTTACATAGAAAAATAGACAGCCCTGGAAATAACGAGGCTCCCAGGTGGCCGGGTCCGGTTGTCTGTTACCCACGGGTTCTATTGACGGTTCTGAGATTTTGAGCATTTCCTTTTAACTCGCTTAATGCTTCCATCACTGCGTTTTTAGCGGCCATTTTCATTTGCTGTATCTGGGCCTGGCTTGCGCTGCCATTAATTGTAATCGGAATATTGATATTTACACCTTGACCGTTCCCAGACGCGCCGCCCACCGGGGTAAACTTTGCCCCGGCAGTCATATCAGGGGAATAAACCGGCCCAGAGGCGTAAAGGGTAGG
>JAYSYV010001188.1:0-1071 GCA_043727245.1 Chloroflexota bacterium
CTGTTTTACCAGGTCTGGTGGCAGTTTGACAAGTGAGCAGTGGGTCTTGGTATGAGCGCCATAGGATATCTTGCCATCCTGCATTTTTCGTAGGGTTTCCCAGGACAATAGGGGACGGCCCGCCAGCTCTTTAGAGCTATCCCATTGGTTTGTTTTACCTACCGCCCCGGTAACCAGAAAAATAGTGGCACAAAAGCCGTAACGGCGTAATATGGGATACGCTAAGCTCCAATTATCCGCGTAGCCATCATCCAGTGTCAGCACGACCGAACGAGCAGGCGGCAACAGGTTCTCTCGACGTAAGGTCAGGTATTCTTCCAAACTGAGTACAATATAGCCTCTCCACTTGAGCCAGGCCATTTGCCACTTAAACCGGCGGGCTGGTAGGATCCAGCGGCTGGCCGGTTCTCCTGATTTTCCGAAAGCATGGTACATTAAAATAGGAGTGCCGGATGTTAGTTTATGCCAGGTAGTCCGGTCCGGTACAGCCCGCTGTACCCCTTGCCAGAAGCAATAACTGTACATAAACCTGTACCAGGCAACCGCAAAGTCCTTCTTACCCAACAGGGTTGGCAGCAATCCAAACAGTAGGAAGGGACGAACTGGAACCCTTAGAGTTAACAAAATCCGACGTAGAAAGAGAGGCAGGAGTGTTGTATCCATGAATGTTCCGAGTTGTATGTAGGGAAGGGTTGCCGGGTGGCGCTGGTACAACTCTACTTCGTTCGAACCCTGTCTTCGAACATCGCTCACAGTTTCCTGGAATTTCTTAGAATAACCCTGTTCTCCGACCGCATTCGAAATATAAACAAAAGGCAACCCCTGGCGTCCGAGGCGGTAGCCTAGCTCTATGTCATGGCCGCGGTGTATATCAGCGGCAAATCCGCCTATTGCCAATAGGGCCTCGCGGGGTACTGAAAGATTGCCTGTAAAACAATCATTGAAGGTAATAGGACGCTGCCCTTGCTTCAACCGGATATAATGCTTCTTCCACCAATCGGCCAAAAAAAGGGTGAAGCCATCCTGATGAACCTCTAGCTTAAAGGTAAGGTGACCCAACCCGATAATACC
>JAYSYV010001189.1:0-11003 GCA_043727245.1 Chloroflexota bacterium
CGGTAACAGATTCTACGTTTGCTGAAAAGCGGTTTACCAGGGCAATCTCTAAATTACTTTTCTGACTATTAACTGCTCAAAGAAGGGCGTAACCCATCCGTGGTTAGTCCGTTATTATTTCAAGCGGTAATTTAAGCTTTGCGACACTTTAACCTATCCAGAACTTCATACGGGGGCGGCTCGTGCAAACATTAACCTATAAGAAAAGCCGGAAGATATTCCGGCGCTGGTCTATTTTCCTGCTAACAATCCTTGCGGCGGTCCTGACGACAGGTCTTTTTCCGAACCCTTCGCTGGCCCAGGACTGGATTCCTGCTACCCAGGCTACACCGACCTCGGCGGCGTTCGGACTGGCCGGGACCATCAAAGCTTCCGGGACGCGTTTCGTGGACGAAACCGGCGCACCGGTCTTTTTGTTGGGCGTAAATTACCAGGGAAATACCGACCGAGTCTGGCAAATCTGGGAAGATGACAAATACGACCCGGCTCTGATTGATTCCAACCTGGCTCTGGCCGAAAAAGCCGGGCTTAACGTGGTCCGCATCTTCGTGAGCAAGACCCTGCGCGACAATATCAATGCCAGCAAGTGGACCAAGCTGGATAAAATGGTTGAACTGGCTAAAAAACATAACCTGCGGCTGCTAATCGCCTTTAACGATTATGACGAGCCAAACCTGCAAAAAGAAGCCGATTTTGACCGCGAAGTGGTGGAACACTATAAGGGCAACAATACCATATTTGGCTACGATTTAAAAAACGAGCCCCAGTTTGGCGATGTAGTCCCGGCGGATTTCCCTGCCGGAGTAGTCGCGCCTTTGCAGGACAGCCCTTTCATCACAAGTTATGGCGAACGCATGAGCATGGCGGAAGTCAAAGACTGGCGGCTGACTGTTCAGGGCAAAGAGACTATCCCGGCCCGGTTGAACGACCAGCGGGCCTACTATTACGCCAATGCCTATAAACTCTGGCAAGAATTTCTGGCCGATAGCAGCAAGTGGGTATTAAGTCGCAGCGGTAAGAACAGCCTGGATTATATCGACTCACCCGATAGCAGCAAATGGAAAAGTTACCTGGAAGCTTTGAGCGGCACTCTCGGCAAGTATATCGAGGTCCGGCAGGGAGCTATCCGGGCCGGAGGTGTCAGCGCAATCACGACTATCGGCTGGAGCAATATCATTTTTGCGAAAATGGCCGCCAATAGCAACCTGACTTTCGTGTCGCTGCACCGCTTTGTCGGCGAAGGTATTAACGGCCTGAACACCACGATTGCCTTGCTGGATAACCTGCGTAATACTTTTAGCGGAAGGCCAGTAGTGTTGGAGGAGTTCGGCTATTCTAATGGCCGCTCGGACGACAGCCAGGTGGACCTCAAACTGACCGCCAACTACGAAACGGCCCTCTGGCTTTATCTTTACAGCAAAGGTTTTGCGGGCGGGTTCAAGTGGCAACTGACCAATTTCACACTGGGTTTCAACAATGTCGAAAATAATTTCGGGCTACTGGACGACAATACCCAGCCCAAACCGGCCTACCAGGCTTTGCGGGGCTTTACCGCGGCGGCTGTAAGCCAGAATTACCAGGGCAAGTTCACCGGCCAGACCATTCAGGCCAGCGGCACTAACGTTGAATACAGCTTCACCGGGCCTGTAGCCTACTTCAGCAGCCTCAAGAGCGGCAGCAGCGGCCCAATCAGCTTCAGCCAGGCCACCAACGCGCCTTTTGCCTCGTGGTGGAACATCAGCGGCGCGGCCCAGCTAAACTTTATAAGCGTGCAGGATATACAGGTCAAAATTAACCTGGACAACGTTTATCCGCAGCGCAGCCGCCAGCAGCCAGTCAAGCTTTTCGCGGACGACAAGCCGGTCCAGGAAACCGTGGTCGGCAGCGAGTACAGCTTTACGGCCCAGGCGGGCAAGCTCTACCGGGTCCAGGTTCCTTCGACCCCTAAAGCCCTCGACAAGGCTACGGCTCTTTCGGGCCAGCTTTATTTCAAGGAAACCAGCCACAACCTGGGCGGGCGTTTCCGGGCTTACTGGGAAAAGTACGGTGGTCTGGCGGTAAACGGCTTCCCTATTTCCGAGGAATTTAACGAAAACGGCCTGGTCGTCCAGTATTTCGAGCGGACCCGATATGAATATCATCCTGAAAACGCCGGGACTAAATACGAAGTCTTGCTGGGCCTCATGGGATGGCAGATGACCGCTGGACGGGAAGGCGAAGGGCCATTTGCCCGGATTAACCCGATCACTAACACCGCCCAACGGCTGTTCTTCGGCGACACCGGCCACTCACTAGCACTAGGGTTCCGCACTTATTGGGAACAAAATGGCGGGCTGGCCCAGTTCGGCTTCCCCATCACCGAGGAATTTCAGGAAAAGAATCCGACCGATGGCAAAACTTACACCGTGCAATATTTCGAGCGAGCCAGGTTTGAATACCACCCTGAATTTGCCGGAACAAAGTATGAAACATTACTGGGCCAACTCGGCTGGCAACTGGTCCGCGCCAACGGCTGGTCAAATTAAGTTTACAAGTGCCTGGTGTATTGACAAGAAGTTGTAGGTGGAGTAAGCTTTAAATGGTATAATATGAGTAATCAGCCCAACCAGGTTGAGGACTTATACTAAAGTTGCCGGTGGGCAAGGCAATCGTCACCGGAATATAGAAAACGTTTTTTGAAGGAGTTTAAAATGACCGTAAGTATAGATAAAAAAACTGATACCCTGGTGACTATCACCGACGAAGCCCGCACCCAACTGCAAGAAATCCTCAGTGAGGAAGAGTCCTCCAACGTGGCCCTGCGGATTTTCGTTCAGGGTTCCCGCGCCGCTATGAGCCTCGACGACACCGAGCGCGATGGCGATGTAGTAATGGACTTCGACGGCCTGCGCGTGCTGGTAGACGAAGACAGCGCCCCTTACCTGACCGGAGCGGTCATCAGCTATCAAAATACGCTGATGGAACGCGGCTTTGTAATCGAAAACGCCAACCTGCCCCAGTCCGGCGGGGGCTGCTGCGGTGGCAATTGCGGTTGCGGTAAGTAATTTACCTTCCTTGAAAGTTGAGGGTCGGGCTATGCGCTCGGCCCTTTCTAATTAATGCTGATTGATTGCAATAAATGTTTCTAAAGGACTCCTTGAAAGATGTACCAGTTAACCAAAAGTGTCTCTTTTGACGCGGCCCACCTCTTGCGCGATTACGTGGGTAAATGTGCCAACCTGCACGGCCACACTTATAGACTCGAAGTAGCGATTGCCGGGGAGAATGTGGACGAGGTGGGCATGGTATACGATTTTTATGACCTGAAAAAATTAATGCAGAGGGTGGTAGACCAGTTAGACCATCACTTCATCAACGAAGTGCCGCCTTATGATGAAATAAACCCGACCGCCGAGAATATGGCTTACCAGATTTACCAGACTTTGCGGCAGCAACTGACCGCCCAGAATCCAAATATAAAACTTAAATATGTCCAAATCTGGGAAACCCCGACCGCCAGCGCGACTTATAGCGAGGATTAAATGCACAAAAAATACCTGGGTCGGGAAATCCGCCTGACCTACGACGGTTTTCAACTCTCACCTCATTGGATTTACCGCCAGCACGACCTGCTGGGAGATGCAATTGTGGCTTTCCGAGGGCCATGCGAGGTCAGCCTGTCTGAGATGGTGGACATTGAGGACGTTAAGGCCGAGGCTCCTATCTCCAGCCGGGAGATGGTCCATTTTATTGTCGAGTTCTTCGACCTGGACCTGGAAAAAGCGGTCTACCGGCAGCGTCTGTTAATTGTGACGGCTAAAGAATACCTGGAAGAACGCCTTAACGGAAAAGTTACCCGGCGCGGTGACGATCTCTTTCTGGTCCGGCCCCAGGACGGCCAACCCGGCAAGTTGAGCGTTTCAATTGCCACTTCCAGCCCGGTTTCGACCCTCATTCACACAGGCTTTAACGTGATTAGCGAAGGAACGCCGGTTACGACAGTTGGTTTGAACGACCTGGGTATCGCCCCCGACGATTTCGCCCAGGTCGTACTGGACCGCTATACCGCCGAAGTGGCCGACATCTGGGAGGCCCGCTGCAAGGTGAGGCCGGTAATGTAGCCTTACCCTGGCACGAAGTATGATTAGCTTTTAACATTAAACGGTTCAATCAATATTCAATTGTTGAATAGACACGAATTATATTTAAGTGGTCACAAGCCAGTTTGGAGAACAGGGAGATTATTTCATGCCGGTAGACATTGTGGCATCTGATGAAATTATCGAGGGGAACCTGATTTCGGCGGCGGTTTTCGAGGACCGAGCCGCCGCGGAGGGTGCGCTCAGTTTGTTAGAGCAGTACGGCTTTGACTTCCGCAAAATGAGCTACTTGCAGCGCAAAGGCGAAGTGCTGGCCGAGTTAGACCCTTCATCTGCCGGGGAATTGGTAGATCAGGAAAATATTCCAAAGGTCGCTAACCCGTTGATGGGCGCGGTAAGCGGGGGTGCGATTGGCGGGGCAACCGGTTTACTGGTTGGGCTGGGGCTGGCGGCAGTGCCGGTGGTTGGCCCCTTCATGGCCGCCGGCACTCTGGCGGCCCTCTTTTCCAGCGCGGCGGTAGGGGCAGTCGTAGGCAGCCTGGGTGGAGCCTTGCTCTTGTGGGGCGTGCCTGATAACCTGGCCCATAACTACGCCAACCTGCTGGAAGGGCCGCACTGCATGCTGATGGTCGCCAGCGACACCACGGACGAGCAAAACCTGGCGGCTAATCTTCTGGCTCAAAGCGGCGGCAAAGAAATCCATACTTTTCTCAAAAGCGAGGCCCGCCACCAGTCTTAACTTTAAATAAGTCTAACTGGACTCTAACGGGAAACCGGCCAATTTAAATTGACAAACCTGGTAGGTCGGAATATACTTATATATCTCGGACCTGATTCAGATCAGCCGGGACATATTAAAACATGCGTTCATTATAACGAACGAAATTCAGAAAACTCATAGTAAATTTCCCTCAAGGGTAAAAATCAAACAAGGAGTGATAGATAATGTCAGCAAATGTCGTAACCGATAGCACTTTTCAGGAGCAGGTAGTCGAAGCCAGCAAGACCAAGCCAGTCCTGGTAGATTTCTGGGCCACCTGGTGTGGGCCGTGTAAAATGCTTTCCCCGCTGGTCGAAGAACTTGCCGGTGAGAAGTCGGAACAGCTTAACGTTGCCAAAATAGATGTGGACGAGAACCAGGCTGTTTCGAGCCAGTTCGGCATCATGAGCATCCCGACCTTGATCCTGTTCAAAGATGGCAAGCCGGTTAAGCAACTGGTCGGCTACATGCCCAAAGCCCGCCTGCTTTCCCAGATTGAGGAATATCTCTAATCCGAGAATAGTCCGAAAAGAAAAAGGCCGCTTTTTCCAGCGGCTTTTTTTGATTCATAACTTAAAGTTTTACCTGTCGGGGGTTAACCCGGTTTTTCTCGGCTTTAAGAATCGCCTCGATAACGCCAACAGTGTCGTCAAGCTCGCCCTGCCGGTTGATAACCATGTAGTCAAAATTCGCGGCTGCTTGCATTTCTTTTTCGTAAGTCGCCAGCCGCACTGCCAGGCTTTCGGCGCTTTCCGTACCCCGGTTGACCAGGCGTGAGATTAATTCCTCGTAGCTGCCCGGCGCTACAAAGATTAGAATAGCTCCTTCGATAGTTCTTCGCACATACTCTGCGCCTTGCACGTCAATCCGCAGAATTACATCCTCGCCACGGGCCAGGGCTGCCCGGACCCCGAATTTAGGCGGACCGTAATAATTGCCGTAAACCGTAGCGTGTTCCAGCAATTCTTCCTGGGCCAACATTTCCCGAAATTGTTCGACCGTCCGAAAATAATAATGGACTCCATCCAGTTCGTAGTCCCGGCGCGGGCGGGTCGTTGCGGTTATGGCAAAGTGAAAAGGCATACCGCGCTCTTTCATCCGGGCTACAATCACATCCTTACCGACACCACTCGGACCGCTCACCACGATTAAGAGAGGCGGTGATTGCCGCAGTCCGGGACTCATTATCAAATCTGTTTGAGGGTTCAGCATTATTCGAGTATGATGCCCCCTTCAACTGCGTCAAAAACATACATTTTAGCGTCAAGGCCGGTTTGCTGGCGGTAGGCCAACCAGACTTTCTCGCGGAAATCATCGAGGGCGGCGGCTTCAACCACATTGACCGTACAGCCGCCAAAGCCGCCACCGGTCATTCTGGCTCCAACCACTCCCGGCAAGCTCCAGGCCAGGTCTACCAGCAAATCCACCTGGGGTACGGTTATTTCAAAATCAAACCGCATACTTTCGTGCGACTCGCGCAGCAACCGGCCAAAACTCGCCAGGTCGCTTTCGTGGGCAAAGCCGCCTTCCAGTAACTCGACCGCTTTGAGGGTCCGCATATCTTCGGTAATGACATGCCTGGCCCGCCGGAACGGGGCCGCCCCCAGTTTGCCTTCCACCGCCAGTAGTTGTTCCAGGGTAAAATCCCGCAATTGTGCTTCGGGCGGCTGATTGTAGACGTTTGCCAGGAATTTAGCCGCTTCTTCGCACTCGGCTCGGCGTTGGTTGTAGCCGGAAGCATCATGCCTGTGGGGTACGGCGCTGTTGACGGCCACTAATTTCAAGCCCCGGTCGGCAAAACCCAGCGGAACCGCTCGGTAGTCCAGCGAGCGCGTGTCAATTAAAAGGGCGCTATCGGGCTGGCCCAGGGCTGAAACGAACTGGTCCATTATCCCGGTATTCGCGCCCACAAAACCGTTTTCGGCAAGCTGACAGGCCAGGGCCACCTGGGACCGGTTTACCTGCGAAGCCGAAACTCCAGCCAGCCGGAAAAGGGCCAGGGCCGTCGCGATTTCCAGGGCCGCTGAACTGGAAAGACCAGCCCCCTGCGGCACATCGCTTTCGAGCAGAATCCTGGCTCCCGGCAGACTGGCCGGGTCCAACAGGCCGCGTTGTCCCAGCGCCCAGGCCACCCCGCGCACGTAATTGGTCCAGCGCTCCGCTTCGGGGGCTTTATCGAGCTGGTTGAGGTTGAAGGTTGCTTCCTGGTCATAGCCTTTGGAAACAATCCGAACCTGGCCCGGCTCTGCGCCCGCTTCCGGCCCGGCTACGGCCATCAGGACCGTCCGGTTAATTGCCACCGGGAAAACAAAGCCGCCATTATAGTCGGTATGTTCGCCAATCAGATTTACCCGGCCCGGCGCTCGGCTGATGAATTGCGGTAACGAGCCGAACTGCTCTTGAAAAGCCTGGCGCAGCGCGGCCAGACGAGTTTCCTGAGTAGGTAGCTCAGGCGCTTCCTCGCCTTGTCCCATTTTCTCCTCCTGAGTATTTAACCAAGTTAACTACTAACTCACAAAATTCTTTTTCTGCCGCCTATTATCTATCAAACCGGCCTTTTTTTCAAAAAGCGATAGTAGAACAGCAGTTGGCACAACATTTGCCCCTTTACAGATAGATTTGTTAGAATTAGGCCGAATTGTTAAACGGGCGAATTGGCCCTGGAAGGGGAACTCAACGATGACCGAAGTAAACAACCCGAAGACTGCCAGCGATGTGACGATTTATTCGGCTTTTACCGGTTTGGAATTAATGCGCGATATTGCCAAGACCTGTGTGCGCTGCGACCTGGCAAAAACCCGGACTCAGGTGGTTTTCGGTGACGGGCCTTACCTGCCGCCCGGTGAAATAGGGGTAATGCTGGTCGGGGAAGCGCCCGGCGAAGATGAAGACAAACAGGGGCGGCCTTTTGTGGGCCGGAGCGGTAAACTTTTGAACAGCCTGCTAGAGCAAGCCGGGCTAAAACGCGAGTCAATCTGGGTTACGAATACTAATAAATGTCGCCCGGTCTTGATTGAGGGAAAATCAGTCAAAAACCGCGCCCCCACACCGCCGGAGCAAAAAGCCTGCGAAATTTGGTGGCAAAACGAAATCGAACTGCTAAAGCCGCAAATTGTGCTGTGCCTGGGAGCGACCGCCGCCAAGAAAATCCTGGACAACAAAAACTTTATGATTACCAAAGACCGGGGGAAATGGTTCGCCGGTCCTAAGAATACCGAAGTGCTGGTATCGTTCCACCCTTCCTACGTGATGCGCCAGCAAGGCCAGGCGTTGCTCGAAATCAAGGAAACTGTTGTGAGTGACTTCCGCGAGGTTATAAAGCGGCTGGAAGCCCTACGCTCTGGCTACGCTCCTTTACAGTCCTGGCAGATACCGGCCAAAACCGCCACTGATGATGGGCAGCTTTCCATGTTTTAATGCAAGAAACCGAAATTTAAAAACAAAAAACCCGGTTAACCGGACTCTTGTTTTAAGAAAAAAGCAAATTTTGTTTATTTGCCTTTTTGAGATGGCAGATTGAGGTTTGTAAGGTCATTTACCTGGGGTACGGCCGCTTCTCTAACTTTCTGAACTGCCGGTAAAAGTAATCCGATCAGGCCGCCATTAACGTTTTCAAGTTCTTCCTGGCTAAGCTCAGGTTCGGTGAAGGCAGACCCAGGAGTTTCGCCAGCGGCGACCAGTTTGGTTTCTTTATTCATTATTTTTTTTACTTAACACTAAGATTCAAAAGTATATTTTAATTTTAGCATGAATTAAATATAGAACAATGACAATAATCACATCTTCAATCTACCTGAACTTTAGGAATTTTACCAAAAGGGAAGACTAATGGAACGCATCGAGGCGCTAATCGAACGAGTGATGATAAGCAGCGACCCGAATAAGCTGGAATCAACTGGCTGTGAGCAGGTCCGAGTCACTATGGAGGGGTTTGAAGGTGATAAACACTCCGGGATAACCCGGCTTGCGGATGCCCGCACACCTCATTTTAAGCGCGGAACAGTTATTCGCAACAGCCGCCAGGTTTCGCTGGTAAGCGTCGAAGAATTAGCCGGGATAGCCGCCACGATGGGCCTGCCTTTGATCGAACCGGAATGGTTGGGCGCTAACCTGCTGCTTTCCGGCATACCCAACCTGACCTTTTTGCCGCCCTCCACCCGGCTCTTTTTCCCGAAAGATGCGGTACTGGTAGTCGAGGGCGAAAACGAACCTTGCCTGGGACCGGGCGATGTGCTGCAAAGCCGCTATCTTGAAAAGCCTAAACTGGCTAACAAATTCCCCAAAGCGGCCTTCCACAAACGCGGCCTATTAGCCTGGGTAGAACGCCCCGGCCTGATTAAACCGGGTGAGAAAGTGAGAATCGAGATACCGGTCCAGGTGATTTATAGTTTGCCAAAAGCTGCGAATTAAAACGACAATCTTCTATTGAGGATTAGGCCACTGGCCCTGAATTTGTTCATCACTCAAGCCCTGGGCTTTTAGTTCCTGTGCTATCATTCGCTTCATAAAACTTTTACGAGGTTTTTGCTCGAATTTCAAAAAACTAGGCCGGTTAAAATATTGGCGCACCGCCAGGAAGTGCATTCTTTTATAATATTAAAACTGCCTTAGCCCAACCGGATTTCTTCACTTAGCGGATAAAGATTTTCCAGTTCTGCCAACTTTTCCGGTGGAAGCGACAAAGAAGCCAATTCGACCTGAACTAAATTGGTATGGAAGGTCGCGCCGCCGCCCATATCGGCTGCGGCATCGCTGGTGAGCGAATTGCAGTTCCAACCCAGCGGGCTGTAACGCTGCCACCACAGGCTCAGGTGACAGGCTACCCCGGCCCCGACACTATCCTTTATATCGGCCACGAAATAAGCCTCGCCCCGGTCGTTCCAGGCCCGTACCCACTGGCCTTTTTGGATTCCTCGTTCGCGGGCATCCACTTCGTTCAATTCCAGGAAAGGCCGCTGCTGCTTGCGTAACATGGTCGGCATCTCGGCAAAAGAACTGTTCAGGAAGTGATGGGCTGCCGGAGTCACCAGGCGCACAGGGTATTTCTCAAACAGTTCGGGCGAACCGTCCTGGCTTTCGGCGGAAGGGTTATGGGTCGGCAAAGGGTCAAACCCGGCCCGCAACATTTTTTCGGAATACAACTCAATCTTGCCACTGGGAGTTGGATATTTGCCACCCTCGAAAGGATTGTAAGGCGTGGGCAGGTTCAGCCGGGCGAAAGTATCGCGCTGCAACCGCTCATAGGTGATACCGGCCAGGGCCGGGTGGTCGCTAGCCAGAGCTTGCCGGACCAATTCTTCATCGCTGTCCTGGAAAGCCGGATCGTCATAACCCATCTTATGGGCCAGGCGGCGAAAGACTTCCGTATTGGCCTGCACTTCGCCCAAAGGCGTAATGACCGGTTGGCTCAACTGGACGTAGAGATGGCCGTAGGCGGCGTGCAGGTCCAGGCATTCAAAAGTGGTTGGGGCTGGCAGCACGATGTCGGCGTAACGAGCCGTATCAGTCATTACCTGTTCGTGGACCACGCAGAAAAGGTCTTCGCGCTCAAGGCCCGCGATTACTTTGCGGCTGTTGGGCGCGACCACCGCCGGGTTGGAGTTATAGACAAACAGAGCCTTTACCGGCGGCTCCTTGTAGTCCAGGAGAGCCTCGCCCAGTTTAATCATATTAATAGTCCGGGGAAATTTAGGGTGGCGGCGCAGGAAGGTTGGCTTTTCCAGGGCGGCCCGATTGAGCGGAAAAGCCCCGCCAGTGCTAAGAAGCGCTCCGCCGCCAACCTGGGACCAGGCTCCCACCAGGGCCGGTAGGCAGGTGACGGTCCGCACCATCATACCGCCGTTGGTGTGACGGTTGAGGCCGTAGGAAAGACGAATAAAGCTCGGTTTGATAGTGGCGTAGAGGCGGGCAAACTCGCGGATTTGCTGGGCCGGCACACCGGTGATTTGCTCGACCCGTTCGGGTGGATATTCTTTGACGCGCTCGGCTAACAGGTCAAAACCAATCGTATCGCTTTCAAGAAATTTCCGGTCATGCAAATTTTCGGTAATAATGACCTGCATCATGCCCAGGGCCAGGGCCGCATCAGTGCCGGGGTAAGGCTGAATATACATGTCGGACTGGTCGGCGGTCTTGGACTTGTGCGGGTCCACCGTCACCAGCAA
>JAYSYV010001190.1:0-3637 GCA_043727245.1 Chloroflexota bacterium
GTGAGTGCGTGAGTTCCATTGGTTTTGGTTTACCTCCAGGCTTAGCTAGATTTTTATTCTAACACATCCTGGAATAGTTTATTGTTTTTAGTTCCCTTAGGAGGTAATTTAATTAACAGAAAGCTAAAATTATTGGCTTAATCAAACCAGGTATTAATTAGTAAACCAACAAATATCTGGTTTGTAGTTTACCGACCTCTTCTAAAGGATAATTCCTATGTCTTTCGACAATTCCCAGGAATTGGAACTTAAAACCCTGCACCTACTTACTTCTTAAAGGTGGATAGGCTAGAGTTTAGGTTCGGTACTAAACCACAAGTGACAACAGAAGTGTAAAAGTACGTTTGTCGAGACTGCATCAACAAGCCCGACAGTTCTTTGAACCCCTGGCCTCCACCACACCTATCAAAGAGCCGCCTGATGTGTCTGAAAAAAAGTCAAACCAGGACGGATGGCCCTGGCAGTCATCACGCCTGCTGGGCGGCTTGTTATTGACTTGGTAAGGTACAAATGATATAAGAGGGCCGAGATAGGCAACTTCGTTGGCGTGAAGCCTGGTGAATTTGGCTTCATAAATTAGGAGGTGTTGCATTGGCAGATGTCCGGCCTTTCACAGGGCTGCGCTACGATTTAGCCCGGTTTGGTGGTGTCCAAACAATGTCCCAACTTATCGCCCCACCCTATGATGTGATCAACCTCGATAAACGTGCGGCGCTCGTTGCAGCCAATCCTTACAATGCCGTACAATTGGAATTGCCCCAGGGTGAAGACCGCTACAACGAGGCGGCCCGGTTGCTGCACGAGTGGGTGGCGGCAGGTGTGCTAGTGCAAGATAGACAGCCAGCCTTTTATGTCTATGACGAAGAGTTTGATGTACCTAAACCTGGCGACCCAAAGCTAAAACGCCGGGCGATCTTCGCCGCCGTGCGCCTTTACGATTGGGCTGAAAATGTAATCATGCCTCACGAAAGTACGATGACCGGCCCCAAGGCGGACCGCCTGGCACTGTTACAGGCCACCCGTGCCAACCTTAGCCCTATCTTTTCGGTCTATGACGATGCTGATGGTTCGATTAGCCAGGCCATCAGTCATGGCTATACGGCCTACCTGCAAGGTACTTCTTCGCTGGGTGACGTTGATGCGTCACCTGACACCGGGACGGTTAGCACAGTCCAACCGGGCTTTGCTTTCGTGGACCCGGACGGTAATAACTGCCTCCTCACTCCGATTGATGCACCGGAGGTGGTCGCGGCAATCAGTGCGGCCTTCAGCGGTAAAAGGCTATACATCGCCGACGGCCACCACCGCTATGAGACGGCTTTGAACTACCGTAACGAACAACGTGCCAAAAACAGGAGCAGGGATGCGGGCGAGGCGGCCGATTTTGTGCTAATGGCCCTGACTGCCATCAACGATCCCGGCTTACTGGTCTTGCCAACGCACCGCGTCATCACCGAACTTTCTACTAATGACCGCGCAACCCTCAATGCCCACCTGGCAGAGCATTTTACAATAGTACATTACCCGCAAGGTGATAAACCTGACCAAACGATTTCACAGCTTATGGTCGAACACAAGGACGATGGACACATCTTCGGCGCATATGGCCTGGAGCGGGGCAGCGTCAGCCTGCTGCGTCTGACCGGTCCCGACGCGATGGCGGGTAGTGATGACCATTCAGCGGCGTGGCGTGAACTGGATGTGGCGATTTTGGAAAAGGTGATATTGCAAGATGTCCTTGGCATTACGGAACAAAAGCTGGCAGCAGGGCAGGGCATAGTTTACATCAAAGATATGGTGGAGGCGGTAGAGATGGTTGACGCAGACACTGCCCAACTCGCTTTCTTCCTGCTGCCCACACCTGTTACAGCGGTGTTAGCGATTGCCGACGCGCATGACAGGATGCCGCGCAAATCTACCTTTTTCATCCCGAAGTTGCCCACCGGTGTGGTATTGCGAAGTCTTGATCCGTGAGTAGGCGCACCTTTCAACATTTTCTAAGACTCACCCGCAATTTAGGGGTGAAGTATCAATTCCATGCATTTATGAATCTATAAAAGATGAATCCGAACTGTACCTATTTTAAGGACCAAATTCTAAGCTCATTTCTCAAACTATTTTACTATTTGTAATCAAGTTTGAATGTTTGTGAAATGAATATGTTCAATTACACAGTAAAGGCTGGTTTGGCATCCGGGCTAAAGTGTGGGAAATTGAGAAACCCGCGCGGCATAGCCGGATATTCTTTAAGAATTAGATTTACCCCTGCCTCTTCTAATTTCCTGGTAGGCTACTCCATAACGTGACAATACCCTAACAACTACCAGGCTGGTTTTATTGTACCTTACGAATATTTTTACACTAACTTTCAACTTATTGCCTCAATAGAGAGAGGTCGGCAGCGTTGGTGTGCTTACCATTGACAACCGACAAGTTTTTCTTTATCGTAAATAATGCTTCAGGGTTGCAATTTGCCTTACTCATAGATAACAGAATAGCTTGACAAAAGATAACGTATAGCTTAATTTTAGCACCATAAAACCATATTTCACGGCACTGCTTATAACGGTGATTTGATACAAAATTAATTTAAGAAAATCGAGAACTTTCGATGGGCAAACTGATACTCCAACGTCTCTGGCAATCTATGCTGGTATTGTTGGCCGTTAGCATTCTTAGCTTTTTATTAATCTTTCTGACAGGTGATCCAGTTGCATCGCTGGTACCATTGAACGCCCGCAAAGAAGATTTCGACAATATCCGTAAGCAGTACGGCCTGGACCAACCCATCCCGGTCCAATATTTTCAGTTTATAGTAAAGGCTTTACAAGGTGATATGGGCGAGTCATTTCGCTACCACACCGATGCCCTGGGGTTGGTTCTAGGACGATTGCCCAATACCTTCTTGCTGGCGGCAGTCAGCCTGCTACTTTCCATTGTTATCAGCTTGCCGGTGGGGATTTACGCGGCCCGGTCCAAAGGCCATCTGTTTGATATAGTAGCCTCCTTTTTCGCCCTGCTGGCGATTTCAGTTCCGTCTTTCTGGCTGGGAGTTATCCTGATTATTGTTTTCGCCGGTACTTTGCGCTGGTTACCGGCTTCGGGTTCGGGTTCCTGGCAACAACTGATAATGCCCGCCATAACAATCAGCACCTTTTCCATTGGCTTCTTAATCCGGCTAATCCGGCGTTCGGTTGCCGATACCCTACAAAAACAATATGTAGTAACTGCCCGCAGCAAAGGCCTGACCGAACGGACAATTGCCTGGCGGCATGTCTTGCGCAACAGTGCCATCCCGGTTGTTACAGTGCTGGGTCTACAGTTTGGGGCCTTATTGGGTGGCTCCGTCGTGGTGGAAACCGTCTTTGCCTGGCCTGGCGTTGGTTGGCTGATGATTCAGTCAATTGAGGCGCGTGATTTGCCGGTTATCCGGGCGGCAGTACTAATCCTGTCAGTTTTTATAGTCCTGATAAACCTGGCGGTAGACCTGATTTACTCCTGGCTGGATCCCCGCATTAAACTCAACTCAGGAGGGGGTACATGACCAACCGGACTTCATCCAATTTGACCGCGCCGCCGGGGAACAATTTACCCGCCACTACTCCACCCACACACGGTCAGATTGGAGGTAAAAAAA
>JAYSYV010001191.1:0-1069 GCA_043727245.1 Chloroflexota bacterium
GGAGAGCAGCGACGATCAAGGCCAGCAGTGGTTCGCCCAGGTTGTCAATATGGATGCTGCCAGGCTTAGAGAGCTAGAGCAGCAAGTAAGTGACCAGATAAACGAACAGTTAAGAAAAAAGGAAAAGAAAGATGGGAAAAAGAGCCAGCAGCAGGCCGCGCCAGTTCAGGCCCTGCAAGCTCAAAGTAGTGGCTACACCCAGAATGTGACCGGCCAGGGCCAGGGCCAACCCGCCACCCGCCAGCGAATAAAAATAAGGATTTTACCGCCAACTCCGGTCCCTCCGGACCAGGACCAACCGGCCGCAATTAACAAAACAGTGGTCACAAATACCACTCCACTGGCTACACCTATTGTGGCAGCATCGGCCCAGGCCCAGGTACAAACGCTGACCACTCAGCTGCCTACAGTCGCTGCCGCTGCCGCTGCCACATCGACGCTTCCAGATGTGATACACCATCAGCAGCCACAGCCGCCGGATCAGGGGAAAGAACAGGACCAGAAAGTAGAAGTAGAACCTCAAAATAAGCAAAATTACCCAGGTCAGAGCCAGAGCCAGAACGAACTTAACACCCTAACCGTAAAAATAAAAGAGCTATTACTTTCTGCAGACGTAATACCCACCCAGGTAGAAGATTTAGCACATCTAATTGTAGCGAGCCATCGAACTCTTTGCGACCTTAACCGCTTAATCGAGTATGCCAGAGCCAATAAACCGGTGCATTTAGGCTCTTATATCGTGGCGTTGGTCAGAAGGAACAAATTTCCGCCTGCTCCAGCTCCTGCTCCTTCTCCAGCAGCAGAAGAAGCAGATAAAGCGAAAGCTAAAAGTAGTTAGTAGTTAATCATTGACGTATAACAGCAACATGAATACACACCGATTTGGAAATGAAATAATGCAGTTAAGAGTTAATTTGGACATAAAGCGCGAAGAACTGGCTCAAACGCTCCAAATTAGCTATGGTCATCTGAATAATATTGAGCTTGGCAATAGAATGCCCTCAATAGAGGTTATTATAGCTCTGGCTAGGCACTTACAGGTGGCAAGCGGCTACCTCTTTCAACAGCT
>JAYSYV010001192.1:0-1068 GCA_043727245.1 Chloroflexota bacterium
CAAAAGGGTACACTTCTTCAAAATACCCTACTTCCAACCGGCCCGGCCCATCTGGCAGCTTTGTTACCTATAGCCAATCGGCGGCAGATGCCGGTGAGATAATGGTAACGCCGGATTGGAGCTGGCATAACTGGTTTAGCAGCCTGTGGGCGCGGCTTACTGCCGACCCGGCGGTCGCTTTCGCTTTGACAGTATTTTTCACCCACCGGTTGCTTTTGTTTGCCCTGGGAGCTTTTTTCGCGCCGTTCGTGCCGCAAGTGCCGCCGCTGGGAGCCAGCCTCTTACGCGATGTGGACCCGCGCCACTGGGGACCGTCTTTCTTCCTGCTGGCCCCCTGGCAGCGCTGGGATACGAACTGGTATATTCACATTGCCCAATCCGGCTATGCCATCGGCGACGGAACTACTAATTACCCGCCGCTCTATCCGTTAGGGGTAGCGGTGCTGGGCCGGATGCTGCTTGAGCAATACATGCTGGCGGCCATACTTATTTCAAATCTGGCCTATATCTTTGCCCTGGTTTATTTCTACCGGCTGTGCAACCGCCTCTTTAATGTGGAAGTCACCCGCCGGGCCATTCTGTTACTGGCGACTTTCCCGACCGCTTTCTTTCTGTTAAGCGGTTACACCGAATCGCTTTACCTGGCTCTGGTGCTGGCGGCTTTCTATTACGCCGAAGAAACTCGCTGGTGGCCGGTTATAATCCTGACCATCCTGGCTTCGCTAACTCGTTTGCAAGGCATAATTCTAATTGCTCCGCTGGCCTATATTTACCTGCAAAAACGGCAGTTCAACTGGCACAACTGGCGCAAGATGATAACCAGGGAAGGGGTGGCGCTGGCAGCCTTGCCCCCAGTTGGGTTGGGCCTTTACCTGGCCTATGTCTATTTTATCCTGGGTGACTTCAACTTCAATAACCACCTGGCGGTAGTCTGGCACGTAAAATTTGCCCTACCCTGGGAAACCTTTTTCGGCGGGTTGGTCGGCTTCTTCGACCCGAACAACGCCCACAACCTGATATACAACGTGATGGACCTGATACTACTGGTGGTCTTCGTCTGCCTGATTA